>PUNI01000041.1 GCA_003551745.1 Paracoccaceae bacterium
CCTCGGTCACCGCATCGGGCGGGGCGAACAAGGGCACTGCGATCAGGCCGGCCGCATGCGACCAGTCCAAATAGGCGTCCAAGGGTTCGGAGATCTGTGGCGGCAAGGCGTCCGCCGGGTCCGGATAGCTGACCGGCTGGCCCGTCTGCTGGGTGGCGGCGGTGATTTCCTGCTGGAGCGCGCGGGCGTAGTCCTGCACGCGGATGTCGCGGTCGCCGACCGAGCCGACGGCCCGCACCGACCCCCCGAAGCCGTCCACCCCGAAGCCGGCCAGGCCGACGATCAGAAGCCCGAGGATGATCCAGACGGCAATGTTGGCCGCCTTGCCCTTCGCCTTGGCCATGCGCTGCGCGCCCCTTGCGGAAATACCCGTTCCGCCCCCTGTCTAGAGGCAGGCGCCAACCGGGGCAAGCGACCCGCCGGGCGCAGACACGCCGCCGTCAGTGCAGGCCCGCTCGGGGTGTGTCCGGGTGGCACGGAGAGTGGTGTCGGTGTGGACCGCGCGAGGCAAGGCGGCGGCACGTGGGACAGCGCATGACGGCCAGCTCGCCGCGCTATCGTACGGCTGGCCGCGACGCTGGCGGTCAGGCATTGGCGGCACGCGCCGCCGTCCCACCGCCCCGGTCTGACCGCTGCGGCAACCTCGGGCCTTCGCTTCGATCGCGGCCGTCCGGTCCCGCCCGCGCCGGGCTCAAAGGGACAGGGTGCCGCACGCAAGGCCGATGCGGAGACCCGTCTGCTCCCTGCCGTCGCTCAGGCCATCGCCTCCAGCCGACCGAGCGCGGCGCGCAGGCGGGCGGCCTCCTCCTCGGCCGCGGCGAGCTTCTCGCGGCTTTCCTCCACGACCTCCTCGGGCGCGCTTTCCACGAACTTCGGGTTTCCCAGCCGCCCGCGCAGGCCGCCCGCATCCTTTTCCAGCTTCGCCAGCGCCTTGCCCAGCCGGGCGGTCTCGGCGGCGACGTCGATCACGCCCTCGAGCGGGATCGCGAAGCTGCCACCCTCGACGGTGATGGCCAGCGCCCCCTTCGGCGCGGTCTCGGCCCGTTTCACCGTCTCGATCCGCGCGAGCCGCTGCACCAGCGGCCCGTTGCGCTCCAGCGCCTGGTGCCCGGCGTCGTCAAGCTCGATCTCCAGCATTTCGAGCTTCGCACCGACGGGCACGCCCATCTGCGCACGGGCCGAACGGATCTCCTCGATCAGCCCGATCACCCAGCGCATCTCGCGCTCGGCCGCCGCATCCACCAGCCCCGCACCGATCTCCTCGGGCCAGTCGGCATGCGCCAGCAGCTTCGACCGCTGGCCAGTCAGCCCCCACAGCTCCTCGGTCACGAAGGGCATGATCGGGTGCAGCAGGATCAGGCACTGGTCGAGCACCCAGGCCATGGTGCGGCGCGTCTCCCCGGCGGTGGCGGGGTCGGCCAGCAGGGGCTTGGCGAACTCCACATACCAGTCGCAGACCTTGCCCCAGGTGAAGGCGTAGAGCGCGTTCGCCGCGTCGTTGAAGCGATAGGCGGCCAGCGCCGCGTCCACCTCCTCGCGGATGCGGCCCGTTTCGCCGAGGATCCAACGGTTGGCGGTGGCGGTGGCCTGCGGGGGTGCGGCCTGTGTCGCGTGCTCCTCCCAGACGCTGTTCATCTCGGCGAAGCGGCAGGCGTTCCACAGCTTGGTGGCGAAGTTCCGATAGCCCGCGATCCGGTCCTTCGAGAGCTTCAGGTCGCGCCCCATCGCCGCCATCGAGGTCAGCGTGAAGCGCACGGCGTCCGCCCCGAACTCCTCGATCAGGTCGAGCGGGTCGAGCACGTTGCCCAGGCTCTTCGACATCTTCTTGCCCTTCTCGTCGCGGACGAGGGCATGGACATAGACGGTGTGGAAGGGGATCTGGTTCACCACGGCCAGCTGCATCATCATCATCCGGGCGACCCAGAAGAAGATGATGTCGAAGCCGGTGACGAGGACGTCGGTGGGGAAGTACTTCCGCAGCTCCGGCGTGTCCTCCGGCCACCCAAGCGTGCCGATGGGCCAGAGGCCGGAGGAGAACCAGGTGTCGAGGACGTCGGGGTCGCGACCAAGCGCAACGACGCCGTCGTTAAGGCTAAGCTTCCAAGCGACCTTCTTCGGTATCCAATCGGGAACGATCAGGTCGGGTGAACCCATCGCCCGCGCAATCTCGTTCGCCTCTTCGTTCGACAGTAGAGGTTGTTCATTTGGTCCAAGTTCGAGAACCTCCCGCAGGTGGGGCGTTCTCTGACGGTAGTAGGCAAGTGCCTTTTCCCTGACTTCTTCGAAGGAAGCTCCACAGAACTCAGCAGCTTCTTCGTGGACGAAGCGTCCACTCTCGTCAAACTTCGGCCCATACCAAATCGGGATTTGGTGGCCCCACCAGAGTTGGCGGGAGATGCACCAGGGCTCGATGTTCTCGAGCCAGTGGAAGTAAACCTTTTCATGCTGTTCCGGCAGGATCTTCGTGCGGCCGTCGCGCACCGCCTCCAGCGCCGGGCCGACGATCTTGGCGGTATTCACGAACCACTGGTCGGTCAGATAGGGCTCGATGGCGACCTTCGAGCGGTCGCCGTGAGGGACGACATGGCGGTCGGCGTCGATGCCGTCGAGCCAGCCCTCGTCGCGGGCCTGGTTGACGATGGCTTCGCGCGCCTCGTAGCGGTCGGCGCCGTCGAGCCGCTCGATGCACTTGGCGATGAGGTCCGCATCGCAGCCCTCTGAAAAGTCGGGATTGTCGCGCAGTCCCATCGCGGCCTGGGTGGTCATCACGTTGATCGCGCGCAGCCCGGTGCGCTCGCCGACCTCCCAGTCGTTGAAGTCGTGCGCGGGCGTGATCTTCACTGC
>PUNI01000291.1 GCA_003551745.1 Paracoccaceae bacterium
AAGCCGCGGCTGGCCGCGGCGCTGGCGGCGGCCGAGGCGGGGCGGGGTGGGGCCGGGCTTGGCGGGGCTGGGCAGGGCGAGGCCACGAAAAGCTGATTTCGCGCAATCTCCGGCCTCCGGTATCACGAGATCACCCAGCCATGAGGACCCCTGCCATGCGTCGGCCGTTCTGGAAAACTTCCACCGCCCTGACCCTGTCGCTGTCGCTTCTGCAGCCGATGCATCTGGCGGCGCAGGCGAGCCCCGCTCTGGAAGCCTGCCGCGCCGACCCGGATGGCGAGGGCTGCGATGCGCTGCTCTTGCAGGCCGAGATGTGCGCCGCCGATCCGGGCCTCGAGGGCTGCGCGGCGCTGCTGGGCCTCGCCGCCGAGGCGGATCCTGAACCGGAGCCAGAACCAGAGCCCGAGGCGGAACCCGAGCCCGAGCCGGATCCGGACGTCGAGCCTGAACTGGAGCCTGAACCGGAGCCGGAAGCCGCCGCTGAACCGGAACCCGAACCGGAGGCCGAGGCCGATCCCGAGCCGGATGCGCCAGCCGACATCGAGCCCGAGGGCGAGACCGTGCCCGAGGCGGCCGTGACCGAGCCCGAGGCGACCGAAGAGGAAGCGCCCGCCGCGCCGGAGGTGACGGCGCCTCTCGCGGAGCCGACGCCCGAGACGGCACCAGAGACGGCGCCCGAGATGGAGGCCGAGGCAGCGCCCGAGACGGCCCCTGATACGGCCCCGGAGGCGGAGCCTGCCGAGCCCGCGACCGAGATCGCCCCCGAGGTCGTGCCGGTCGAGGACACCGCCCCGGTCGAGGCCTTCGTGCCGCCGCCGGAGCCCGCGCCGGAGCCGACGGCGGAGGAGGCCGCCATCCTGGAGCAGATCGCCGCCGAGCCCGAGGTGTCCGAGGCCCTCGAGACGCTGGGCCGGGCGCTGGAGTTGCCCGCCGTGCCGCTGGCGGTGGCGGAGGACGCCGATGACGCGGAGGTCGCGCCCGCCCTGCCCGCGGCCGCGGCGGCGCTTGCCGACGGCCCGGTTGATGAGGCGGTCGATGATGCGGTCGAGGTGATCGAGCAGGTGCTGACCGAGGAGACGACGCGCTCGGCCGACGAGGACTTCGTCGGTGGCCTGAGCACTCGCGCCGCCCAGCGGGCGGAGCGTGACCGCGGGCTGACGGACCTGCAGCGCGCCGGCCTCGTCGCGCTCGGCACGCTCGCGGTGGGCATGCTGGTGTCCAACAACCGGGTGGTCGCCCGCGCCGACGACCGGGTGGTGGTGGACCGCGGCGGCGGCGATCTGGCGATCTGGAAGGACGACGACGCGCTTCTGCGGCGCCCCGGCGTGAACGAGCGCGTGCAGCGGTTCGGCGACGGCTCGACTCTCACCACGCTCGACCGTCCCGACGGCACCCAGATCATCACGGTCCGCGACGCGACTGGCCGGGTGCTGCGCCGCGAACGGGTGGAGCTTGACGGCAGCCGGCTGCAGCTCTTCGACGACACGCGCCCCGTCCGCCCCGTGCAGGTGGCGCAGCTTCCGCCGCCGCGGCTCGCTGAGGTGCGTATCCGCCCGGGGACCGACCCGGCGCTGTTCGCGGCGATCCTCGCCGAGAGCGAGCGGCGCGACCTGGGCCGGAGCTTCAGCCTGACGCAGGTGCGCGAGATCCGTGAACTGCGCGAACTCGCGCCCGAGATCACCACCGAGCCCATCACCTTCGAGACCGGCTCGGCCGTGGTGCGCCCGTCGGAGGCGGCGAAGCTCGTGGATCTGGGCCGGATCATGGCGGCGCTCATTGCCGAGAACCCGCGCGAGCTGTTCCTGATCGAGGGGCACACCGATGCCACCGGCGGCGCGGCGCTCAACCTCGCGCTCTCCGACCGGCGGGCCGAATCGGTGGCGCTCGCGCTGACCCAGTACTTCGGCGTGCCGCCCGAGAACATGGTGGTGCAGGGGTATGGCAAGCGTTTCCTGAAGGTGCCGACGCTGGAGGCCGAGCCCGCCAACCGCCGGGTAGCCGTGCGCCGGATCAGCTGGCTCGTCGACGGGTCGGGCTGACGCGCCGCGCGGACGGGATCGGCTCACGGGCAGGGCGGGCCGGGCGCCGGACAGGGCGCGGGACAGGGCGGCGGGGCTGGCGTCGGGCCGGGGGCGGCGGCATAGTCGCGCCCGGGAGGTGACGCCATGACCGAAAGCCCCGCCGGACACGAGGCGATGCCGGAGACCGCGCTCGGCTGGGCGCGGGACGGGCGCGGCGCGGCGCTCGCCACCGTGATCGAGACCTGGGGAAGCGCGCCGCGGCCGGTGGGCAGCCAGCTCGCGATCTCCGGGGCCGGCGAGATCATGGGCTCGGTCTCGGGCGGCTGCGTCGAGGGCGCCGTGGTGGTCGAGGCGCTGGAGGCGCTGGAGGAGGGCCGGCCGCGGGTGCTGACCTTCGGGGTCAGCGACGACGAGGCCTTCGCCGTCGGGCTGGCCTGCGGCGGCACCATCCGGGTGCTGGTGGAGCCGGTCGGGCCCGCCCCGGGGCTCGCGCCGGACTTGCTGGAGGCGCTCGCCGCGGCGCGGGCCGACCGCCGCGCCGTGGCCGTGCTGACCGACCTGGAGAGCTGGGACCGGCGGCTGGTGCCTGCCGATGGCGCCGAGCCGGTGCTCGCCGCGCGCTTCCGCGCCGACCGCTCCGGCACCGACGGGCAGACCTTCACCGCCATCCACAACCCGCCCCTGCGGCTTGTCGTGGTGGGCGCGGTGCACATCGCCCAGCCGCTGCTGGCGATGGCACGGCTGGCCGGCTACGACCCGTTCCTCGTCGACCCGCGCGAGGCCTTCGGCGCGGCCCACCGCTTCCCGGGCGAGACGATCA
>PUNI01000140.1 GCA_003551745.1 Paracoccaceae bacterium
CTCGCTCAACGAGGAGGCTCCCCCGCACCCGCGGGGATAGACCCGGTCGTGTCCTGCAAGACCGCATTGCACTCATGGCTCCCCCGCACCCGCGGGGATAGACCCGCTTGAAGTCGCCTGCCGGAAAACCGCTTGGCGGCTCCCCCTGTAGAGCGTCAACCTTCTTGGCCGCCACCGACAATCAAGATGGCCGGTTCTGACCGCTGTGATTGGGGCGGTTAATTTGCGCTATCCTCCTTTATGTTGTCGTTGTCGTTTGGGTCGAGGCTGTCGCTGGAGGTTGTCGTTCGAGCGTCAACCTTGGGTGAGTGCCGATCGGCGGCGACGCGGCGGCGATAGCTGTCGCCGTTCATCTCCAGAATGGTTGCGTGGTGAACGAGCCGATCGATGGCGGCGACGGTGACGGCCTGGTCTGGGAAGACCCTGTTCCAGGCGCTAAAGGGCTGGTTTGCGGCGATGGCGAGACTTCTGGTCTCGTAACGCCGTGCGATGAGTTCGAAGAGCACCGAGCTCTCGGCCTGGTCCTTCTGAGCGTAGGTGATGTCGTCGAGGATGATCAGGTCGAACTTGTCGAGCTTTGCGAGAGCGGCCTCGAGGGCGAGGTCGCGACGGGCGGCCTGGAGCCTCTGCACCATGTCGGTGGTGCTGGTGTAGAGGACGCGTTTTCCGGCCTCGACGAGGGCATGGCCGACGGCACAGAGGACATGGCTCTTGCCGGCGCCCGAGTTGCCGATGGCGATGAGGTTGGCGCCGGTCTCGACCCAATCGCCAGCGGCCAGTGCCTCGATGCGGGCCCGGGGTACCCCGGGCAGGACCTTGAAGTCGAGGGTGGCGAGCGTCTTGCCGCCGGGCAGCTGGGACTGCTGGAGGTGGCGCTGGATGCGCCGGGCATCGCGTTCAGCCAGTTCGAGCTCGGCCAAGGCGGCGAGGAAGCGGGATGCCGGCCAGCCCTCGGCGTCCGCGCGCTCGGCCAACGTTTGCCAGTGACGCTGGAAGCTGGGCAGGCGCAGTGCGGTGAGCATGGCGGGCAGCGCATGGACATCGACGGGGCGCGGGGCGGCGACGGCGGTCATACGCGGCCCTCCAGCAGGGCGTCGAAGCTGGCCAGATTGGTCAGCGCGACGGGCGTGTCGTCCGGCAGGTCGCGCCGGCGCGGTTCGAGGCGCTGTTTCAGGGCATGGGCTTCGGGCAGGCTGCCGTGGCCGAGGGTATCTGCGATCAGCGCGGCGAGTTCGGCCTCGCAGCCCTCGTCATGGGCGAGCCAGAGAAGGTCGACCATGCGGCGGCAGGCGTCCTTTCGTGGCAAGGCGGCGGAGAGCGCGGTCCACGCCTCGGAATACTCTGATCGGGGGAACAGACCATCGCGGTAGACCGAGCCGGCCAGGGCCTGCGGTTTGCGGCGCAGCGCATGGATGACATGGCGGTAGTTGACGCAATGAACGCGGACGCCGTCACGGCGCCCACGCTGTCTGGGGTGGGTGACGACCCGGGTGGCCCCGAGGAAAGCCTCGATCCGATCATCGTAGACATGGACACGCAGGCGCTTGCCGATGAGCTGGGAGGGCGCAGAGTAGAAGACGGTGTGAACGAGGAAGCCACCGGTCCTGGTGACGCGCGCGACCACCTCGGTGAAGTCGGTGGTGCGCCGCGCAGGCAGCGGACGCAACACCGCCATCTCCGTGCGGACGGCGGCCTCACGACGCCGGTTGCGGCGGGCCACCAGTTCATCGACGAAGCGGCGCCAGTCAGCGAGGGTCGTGAAGTCGCGGGAGCCGCGCAGGATCAGCCCCTGGTCGAGGGCGGTCTTGAGGTGGTTGTTGTGAGCCTCGACGGCGCCATTATCATGCGCTTCGCCCGGGTTGTTGCGGCTGGCCAGCATGCCGTAGTGGGCGCAGAAGTCGTTGTAGCGCCGGGTGACATCGGCCGCGGCATCGGCATCAAGGTTGCGGTAAGCTGCGGAGAGGCTGTCGGTGCGGTGCTCGTGAGGCACGCCGCCCAAGGTCCACAGCGCGTTCTGGAGGTTCTCGGCCAGTGCCGGGAAACTCTCGCCACCCAGCACGACGGCCGCATGCTCCCAGCCGCTGTAGGCCAAAACGAAGTGGAAGAGGCGGTGCGCCAGCGGTTGACCGGCAATCGTCACGCCAAGTGCGCTGGCGTCGGTGAAGTCCGACAGGGCCATGCCGCCGGGCTCTGGTGTTTGCCGGAAGATCACGTCTCGCTCCGGCCCGTTCAGGGCACGCCAGTCGCGCACGCGGCGCTCGAGCGTCCGGCGCACCCGATCATCGGGGAAGGACTCCGGGTCGGTCAGCTGCAGATGCCGCAGCAGCGTGATTGCCTGCACGGCGGGGTCACCCCTCAGGATCGGTAGCAGCACTGGCTCCCACACCGCCGCGAGCGGGTCGGAAACGGTGCGACCCCGGACAGGTTTGCGCTGCGATGGCAGACGGGGATCTGCTTCGATCCGGCGGCCGGTGCGGTCGCTGAACCCTGCCCGCGCGGCAGCAGCGCGCTGGCTGTATTGAAGACGGTCGCTCATGTAGACTCCAACTTGCTGGTCAGTGGCAGGTTTGCCCGGCACGGTTTGATCTCCGTTTAGCGTCAGAGATCTCGACCTTACCGGCCCACAGCGGCCAGCAACCCGCACAACCCCCGCAAAGAGGACCGCGCCGCCGCCTCCAGCCTACGGTCGGGCTACGCCCTCCCGTCGCCCGGAGGCGGCGGCCAACTTGGTTGACGGCGCCGGACATGTTGGTTGTCGCTCATCAACAGAGGCCACCGCGGCCTTTGATCTCTTCGTCGAAACCTACGGCGTGAAGTATGAAAAGGCCGTGGGAAA
>PUNI01000313.1 GCA_003551745.1 Paracoccaceae bacterium
ACAGGGACTACGCCGAGCTGATTTTCTGGGGCGACGTTCACTGGGGGCATCCTGGTTGTAACGTTCGCCGAGCTCAGAGCATGCTCGACTACTGCTTGGAGAACAAGGTCTATATTCTCGGTATGGGCGACTATATCGAGGCGGGACTGCGTGAGTCGGTAGGGGACTCCGTCTATATTCAGGAGTTCAACCCCGACAAACAAGCCGAGCAGATGGTGGGGCTACTGATGCCTCTCGCCAAAGCGGGCTTGCTGATTGGAATGCTTCGGGGAAACCACGAGGCGCGTATCAGCAAGGAAACGTCAGTGGACATCACCAAGTGGATGGCCAGAGTGCTGGATGTTCCCTATCTGGGAGCCGCCTGCTGGAACCTGCTCTATGTGGGGAGCCAGAGCTACACGCTCTACGCCCTGCACGGGAGCACGGGCTCAAGGTTCATCCACACCAAGCTCAAGGCGGTCACAGACATTTCTCACAACTTCGATGCCGACATCATCGCAATGGGTCACGTTCACGAACTGGCCGATGACTGGCTCATCGTCCAGCAAGTGAGTCGCACCCGCAAAGTGGTCGCCGAGAGAAAGAAGATACTTCTCCTGACGGGGCACTACCTGAACTATGACGATTCCTACGCCCAAGAAAAGGGCTACGGGGTTGGCAAGCAAGGGTCGCCCAAGCTCAAGCTGTTCAGCGAGAAGTCGGATTTGCACGCTTCCACATAGGAGGTCGCAATGTGGCTGAGAGAAAGGCAGATATTGCGTCATTGGCTGAGGCTGTTCAAGCTGACCGGCTGGCAGGTAGACATCCGTGTCCAGACCGAGAAGCAGAACAAGAAACTCAGGGATTGTGAGGCGTATCTCTCGACCAACCATCCCCGCTACGAAGCGAGGGTGACACTCAACGAGGGCTTTCCGCAGATGTTCCGCAAGAACATTTGCCACGAAGCGCTCCATCTGTTGGTCAGGGAGCACTTCTATCCCTTGCTGGCTCTGCTAGACGATGACCAGATGAGAATCTACGGGATAACCGAGGAGCAACTCATCCATCGCCTGACCCACGCCCTGTGCGTGCTGGAGTCAGAGGTCACTCGGCTCAAGGAGGAGTGATGACTCAATACCCGATGCTGTTTGACGAACAGAGGGCTGGCTTAATGCCGCCTGGGAATGCGCCCGAGGTCAGACCAGTTTGTCCTTGGTGTGCCGGCCGGCTAATAGCCGATGGATGCGATGCCATTCGCTGTCTCGACTGCAATACCGAGTTCTACAATTCGGAGGTGCGGAGATGACCCACACAACAGTTCATCATATTGTGCCCCGTAGTCGGGAGAGCGATGGGCAGACCGTCAGGTTGCCAGGCAAGTTCCACAAGTCGTGGCACGATGTCTTCGGGAACCTGTACGGCGATGAGTGTGTTCGGTTCATCGAACTGCTCAATGTCCAGTTACGGCGTCGCAAGCGCATCACCAACAACGACCTTCATCGCTTACGAGAGAAGGTCAAGGACAAGTAAGGTTCTCAAACAAGTGAGCTTTGTTTGGTGAGGGGAACGCAGGCTGTGTAGCCATAAGCCGTTCCCCTCTATCCCCCTAGGGGCTATAATGCTATGCCTCACTCTAATATTTTCTATACTTCCTAAAAAGAGGAAGTATTCGAATCCTTCCCTGCCAGCAATCAAAAACCCGCCACCGAGGGCGGGATTCGTTTCGTTTTTAGATGAGGTTTTGTTGGCTCGTTTCTATGTGTTTCGAATCTTGTACCGCGAGATAGGTTTAAGCTAACGTGTCAGCTACAGAATGCCCCTCAGGTACCCTGAGAGCCCGTTTAAGGGACTTTAGGGGGTCAATGTGTATATTGGCCCGTTGCTATCTTTTCGGGGCTTAAAACGCAATTTGGTTTGTATAGGTTTGGAATGAAAGTGTACAGATTAGATACCGCCCGTTTCACGAATGAGACACTTTTGTCTGATTGCGTCATTTTGAGATTATAATTGCGCCGTCGCAATTGTCTCAAAACTGATTTGGCTACATTTGTATCCATTTTGAATACACTTGTAGTCATTCTGTACAGATTTGTACAGGTTCGTATGTGGCTGGCATACATTTGTAGGCATTTAGCATACATCTACTCATATTCAGCTTAATTTGAGGAGTGGCGTTCCTTGTATTTAAGTGCATTCGGGTAGATATCTATACATATTCACGGAAATCTACGTATTCTGGCGATATTATTCTGAATTGCTGTTCATTGTTTTAATTAGTTAATTATTTATTTTGCGTCGTCGCCTGGCCAATTTCTAGCATCCCAGTCAAAGCGGACAGCTGTAGCCGGGCGCTCTGTGTTCCCAGTCCTAGAAGTACCGTGAATTCACGGTAATTAAAAGAGGGCTGAGAAGAGCACTGACAGGATTGAACTTTTGTGGCCGTCACCACTCCTGTAAAACCGACACAGAGTAATTCGTTATGGGTTTAGGTCAGCCACCTCGTAGCCCCTTCGGGCTCGTAGGTGCCCCTTAGCCGCCCTGTGAGCAGCTTATTCAGGCACAGTGCTCTCCTCAGCCCTCAAGGTAATTATAATTGTAGGGGAGCAATTTGTCAAGGGCCTAACCGTCCTCTTTGCGACTGTCGCAAGTCGGGTGGTGGTTAGGTTTGGTTAGTTATTAAAATAATTTACTATCTTTTTCTTTTAATGCGTGGTTGATACGAGCTTTTGCTATCTCTACATACTCTGGGGTCATATCTATTCCTATAAAGTTAAAGCCGTTCTTCACACACGCTACACCCGTACTTCCACTTCCCATTAGGGGGTCAAGGACTATCCCACCTTTTTTTG
>PUNI01000585.1 GCA_003551745.1 Paracoccaceae bacterium
AGTGGCAATATGGGCCACCGCCCCGGCATCAAGGGCGGCTATTTCCCGCTGCCGCCGATCGATGCCGCGCAGGACATGCGCTCGGAGATGCTGTCGACCATGAAGGCGATCGGCATGAAGGTGGACAAGCACCACCACGAGGTCGCCTCGAACCAGCACGAGCTGGGCCTGATCTTCAACTCGCTGGTGAAGCAGGCCGACGAGCTGCAGAAATACAAGTACATCATCCACAACGTCGCCAACGCCTATGGCCGCTCGGCGACCTTCATGCCAAAGCCGCTCAAGGGCGACAACGGCACCGGCATGCATGTCAACATGTCGATCTGGAAGGATGGCAAGCCGGTCTTCGCCGGCGACAAGTACGCCGATCTCAGCCAGGAGGCGCTCTGGTACATCGGCGGCGTCCTCAAGCACGCCAAGGCGCTCAACGCCTTCACCAACCCCTCGACCAACAGCTACAAGCGGCTGATCCCGGGCTTCGAGGCGCCGGTGCTGCTGGCCTATTCGGCGCGCAACCGCTCGGCCTCCTTCCGCATCCCCTGGGCGGAAAGCCCGAAGGCCAAGCGCGTCGAGGCGCGCTTCCCCGATCCGTCGGCCAACCCCTATCTGGCCTTCTCGGCGCTGCTGATGGCCGGTCTCGACGGGATCAAGAACAAGATCGATCCGGGCGAGCCTGCCGACAAGGATCTCTACGACCTGCCGCCCGAGGAACTGGCGGGTATCCCCACGGTCTGCGGCTCGCTTCGGGAGGCGCTGGGGGCGCTGGAGGCCGACCATGACTTCCTGCTGGCAGGCGACGTGTTCACCAAGGACCAGATCGAGGCCTACATGCAGCTCAAGTGGGAGGAGGTGTACAACTACGAGCACACCCCGCACCCGATCGAGTTCATGATGTACTACGGCTGCTGATCTCCTCCTCCCTCATGCAGCCGGAACCCCCGCCACCGCCCGGTGGCGGGGGTTTCCTTTTCGGTCCTGCGCAGTGACGTGCCGCAAACGGAAGACGCCGCGCCCGAGAGCACGGCGTCGTCGAGTCTGTGTCGGCGTCGGCGGCGTTTCGGCCCGGTCAGGTATCGCGGGGATCGACGCTGCCGCCGAGATCGCGCGGGTCGATGACGTCCTCGTCCCCGGCGGCGGCGCCCACGTCGTCGAAAAGCTCCGCGATCTCGAACTCCGCGGCGGCTTCTTCCTCGGCGGCCAGTTCCTGGATCGTCTTGCCGGAGGCCTGCAACTCCGCCTCCTCGTTGGAGCGGGCGACGTTGATCGTCACCTGCACCTCGACCTCGGGGTGCAGCACCACGGTCACCCCGTGCAGCCCCAGCGTCTTGATCGGGGCGTCGAGCACGACCTGCTTGCGGTCGATCGTCACCCCCGAGGCGGTGGCCGCCTCGGCGATGTCGCGCGTGGTCACCGACCCGTAGAGCGCACCGCTGTCCGAGGCCGAGCGGATGACCACATGGCTTGTGCCGTCCAGGCTGCCGGAGAGCTTCTCGGCCTCCTTGCGGGCCTGGATGTTGCGGGCCTCCAGCTGCGCGCGCTCGGTTTCGAAGCGGGTGATATTCGCCTCGGAGGCGCGCAGCGCCTTGCCCTGGGGCAGCAGGAAGTTGCGCGCGTAGCCGTCCTTGACGTTCACCACCTCGCCCATCTGGCCGAGCTTGGCGACGCGTTCGAGCAGGATCACTTGCATGTCGTCCTCCTCACTTCACGGCGTAGGGCAGAAGCGCCAGGAAGCGGGCGCGCTTGATCGCCCGGGCCAGTTCGCGCTGCTTCTTCGACGATACGGCCGTGATGCGCGAGGGCACGATCTTGCCGCGCTCGGAGATGTAGCGCTGCAGGAGCTTCACGTCCTTGTAGTCGATCTTCGGCGCATTGTCGCCCGAGAAGGGGCAGACCTTGCGGCGGCGGAAAAACGGTCTTGCGGCCATCTGTCAGCTCCTCTCTCAGCGGCGGCGGTCGCCGCGATCCCCGCGGTCGCGGTCGTCGCGCTTCTGCATCTGCACCGAGGGGCCGTCCTCATGGCCGTCCACCTTCACGGTCATGACCCGCATGACGTCGTCGTGCAGCCGCATCAGCCGCTCCATTTCCTGCACTGCCGGCGCAGGCGCCTCGGTGCGCAGGAAGGCATAGTGGCCCTTGCGGTTCTTCTTGATCTTGTAGGCCATCGTCTTGACGCCCCAGTATTCCTGCCCGACCAGCTTGCCGCCGTTGTCGCCCAGGATGGCGCCGAAATGTTCGATGAGGCCCTCGGCCTGCGCGTTGGACAGGTCCTGACGCGCGATGAAGACATGCTCGTACAGCGGCATGTATGCTCCGTCATTTGCGGGCGCACTTCACTGGGCGGGGGTGAGCCTTCCGCGTCCCGCCCGCGAGAGGCTGCGCCGATCCCGTGTCTGCGGAAGGATGCGGCCTTATACAGGCTTGCCGACGCCGCGCAAGGCCGGTCTGGACGTGCCGCGGCCCCGCGGCTATGGGGGCGCGGATTTCGCGAGGGGAGCGGGCATGACGCGGGCATTCATCTTTCCCGGGCAGGGGGCGCAGTCGGTGGGCATGGGCAAGGCGCTGGCCGAGGCCTGGCCCGCGGCGGCGACCGTCTTCGCCGAGGTGGACGACGCGCTTGGCGAGAAGCTCTCGCGGCTGATCTGGGAGGGGCCGGCGGAGGACCTGACCCTCACTGCCAACGCCCAGCCGGCGCTGATGGCGACCTCGCTCGCCGCGATGGCGGCGCTCGCCGCCGAGGGGGTGGAGGTGACCGCGGCGGCCTTCGTCGCCGGCCACTCCCTGGGCGAGTATTCCGCGTTGTGTGCGGCGGGCGCGCAGGGACTTG
>PUNI01000372.1 GCA_003551745.1 Paracoccaceae bacterium
CGCTGGCCGGGCTCGAATGCAGGAACCGCCGGCGCACCCGGTCTCCCAGCAGGACGATGGCGAGGGCCGCCAGGCCGATCACGATGATGAAGAGCATGGCCTGCTGCACCAGAGCGCTCAGCGGCGCCACGATGGCAAGCGCAATCCCCACGACGATCAGGCGCCAGTCGAGATAGACGCCGGCCAGAAACGTCCCCAGCGCCAGCACGAGGCTCAGCGACAGACCCGCCTCACCCTCGGTGATCTGGTTATGGATGACGAGGAAGAACTTCAGCTGCACGGCGACCAGCACCCCGAGCCAGTGCGCAACGAGCTTGAGCGCCGTCGCGCCCATGTCCGTCTCCGGGCGCCGGTGGACCCAGACCAGCGCGAAAGCGCCGATCCCGAAAAGCACAGTGATGATCGACCAGTAGATGCGGGTATGGGCCCATTCGAACTCGGCCGCCGCGACCCCGATGAAGGATGTCGCCAGCATCGCGCCGATGATGCCGATGTCGATACCTCTGATTGTGCGCTGCTCCATGACGCTCACAACCTCCGGAATGGGAGCCGATGGTCTCGACTCGCTGATAGTATGCCGCACGCGTGCGCTGCTGCGCAAGGCAGGCCGCTCGCGTCGGCAGAGCCCGAAACCATCCGATGGGATCGCGTCAGGGCCCGTAGAGGCCAGCGACGCGCGCGCGCAGCCGGATCAACGCGAGAACGGTGTCTATGCTCGGTGTCGGCGTGTCGGTGAGGCGGCCGAGCTCCTGCACCGCCGTCACCAGCGCATCGACCTCCATCGGACGGCCGGCGTCGAGATCCTGCAGCATCGAGGTGCGATGCGCCCCCACCGCCGCGCCGCCGTCGATGCGGCGGTCGACGTCGATGGGAAACCTGACCCCCAGCTTCTCGGCGATCGTCTGCGCCTCGAGCATCATGTCGCGGGCCACCTTCCGGGTGCCTTCGTCGGTGCAGAGCACGTCGAGCGTGGCGTGCGTCAGCGCCGAGATCGGGTTGAAGGAGAGGTTGCCCCAGAGCTTCACCCAGATCTCGTCGCGTATCCGGGGGCGGACGGGCGCCTTCAGCCCGGCGGCCTGCAGTGCCTCGGACAGCCGCATCGCGCGCGCGGATTTCTCGCCCGTGGGCTCGCCCAGGGAGAAGCGGTTGCCCTCGATATGCCTGACCGTGCCGGGCTCGATCACCTCGGCCTCCGGATAGACCACGCAGCCCAGCACCCGCTCGGGGCCCAAGCCCTCCCACTGGGCGCCGCCGGGATCGACGCTTTCGATACGGGTGCCGGCGAGGGGGCCCTCGATTCCATGGAAATACCACCACGGCACCCCGTTCACGCCCGAGACGATGGTCGTGTGATCGCCGATCAGGGGCTGCATTCGGCCGACCACGGGCGGGACCGAATGGGCCTTGAGGGTGATGATCACATAGTCCTGAGGGCCGAGTTCCGCCGGCTCGTCCGAGGCGGTGACGGGGACGGTGAAGGTCTCCGTCTCCTCGATCAGCGTGAGGCCGCGCTCGCGCATCGCGGCGAGGTGGGGCCCGCGCGCCACCAGGCTGACCTCGGCGCCGGCCCGCGCGAGCTTGGCGCCCATGTAGCCGCCGATGGCACCGGCGCCGAAGATGCAGATCTTCATGCGCTCACGCCTTTTCCGCCAGCCCGAGCTTCTCGGCGAGGCCGATGCGCTGGAGCTTGCCGGTGGCGCCCTTCGGGATCTCGTCGAGGATGACGATCTTGCGGGGAACCTTGAAGTCGGCAAGCCGGCCGGCGGCGAAGTCGCGGATGTCGCGGTCGGTCGCCTCTGCACCCTCCGTGAGCACGAGGGCGGCGGCGACCTCCTCGCCGAGCCTGGGGTGCGGCAGGGCGAAGGTGACCGCCTGTGCAACCGCCGGATGGTCCATCAGCACCGCATCGACCTCCAGCGGGCTGACCTTCTCACCACCGCGATTGATGATTTCCTTCAGCCGGCCGGTGAGATGCAGATAGCCCTCGGCATCGAAGGCGCCCTGATCGCCGGTGCGGAACCAGCGTTTACCCTCAGCCTCGAAGAAGCTCTTGGCGTTCGCGGCCTCGTTGCCCTCGTAGCCCGGGGTGACGTTCGGGCCAGAGATCACCACCTCGCCGGTCGCATCCATCGGCAGCAGCCGTTCCGCAGCTTCGTCGGCAATGCGCACCTCGGGGCCGGCCGCGACGCCCACCGATCCGGACTTCTGTGCCCGCGGCGGCAGCGGGTTCGAGGCCATCTGGTGCGCGGCCTCGGTCATGCCGTAGCTTTCGATGACCGGGCAGCCGAAGGTCTCGGCAAGCTGCACCATCACCTGCGGCGGCAGCGAGGCCGAGGAGGAGCGGATCAGCCGAAGCTTCCGGCGCGCGACCACCTCGGCGTTGCGCGGGGCGCGGGCGAGGATGGCCTGGTGCATCGTCGGCACCGCCGTGTACCAGCTGGGTTGCGCCGCCTCGAGCCAGCCGAAGAACCTCAGCGCGTCGAACCCCGGGGCGCACCAGATCCCGCCCCCAGCGGCAAGGCTGGCGGACACAGCCGCCACCAGCCCGTGGATGTGGAAGAGCGGCATCATGTTGAGGCAGCGGTCGGCGGGCGTCAGCGCGAGCGCGTCCGCGATGTGACGAGCCGAGGCGGCGACATTCGCGTGCAGCAGAGGTACGATCTTGGGCCGCGAGGTGGTGCCCGAGGTGTGCAGGATCAACGCAATGTCCTCGGGCCGGGCCGGCGACGTGTCAGGGCTGCCATCCGCACGGCTCTCGGCACGCAGCCGGAAGCTGCCGGCGGGCGCATCGGCATCGACCTCCAGCCGCAGCACC
>PUNI01000509.1 GCA_003551745.1 Paracoccaceae bacterium
CGCTGCCTTGCCGGAGCCCGAAGCGGTGCGCCTCGTGCGGTCCGCGACAAACACCGGGTTCTCTGGGGGCCATAACCAGGGCATAGTCGCCCGGGCAGCGGAGTTCTATCTTCTGCTCAACTCCGATGCCCTGCTGCGCCCCGGCGCCCTGGCCGCCCTGCTGGCAGCCGGCGCACGAAATCCCGAGGCCGGGCTCTTCGCACCGCGCCTTGAAGACGACGCCGGGAACGCCCAGACCAGCTGCTTTCGCTTCCACGGGCCGGCGAGCGAGCTGATCCGCGGTGCCGCCAGCGGGCCGGTCACTCGGCTTTTGGCCCGCCACGAGGTCGCTCTCGGCACGCCGCCGCCGCCGGATCAGATCGAATGGGCAAGCTTCGCCTGCATCCTGTTGCGCGGCGCCATGGTCGAGACGATCGGCCCGATGGACGAGGGCTACTTCCTCTACTACGAGGATGCTGAATACTGCCTGCGTGCCCGCCGGGCCGGATGGCAGATCGTGCATGTCCCGCAGGCCCGCATAGTGCATTTCCGCGGTGGCAGCGGCCCGGTCAAGCGCCTTTCCAAGGAGCGTCGGCGACTGCCGGCCTACTACTACGCCTCGCGCAGTCGCTTCCTGTTCCAGGCCCATGGCCGTGCCGGGCTTCTCGCGGCGAACCTCGGCTGGGTGCTGGGACGGGGTGTGGCGCAGTTGCGTCGGCTGACCGGCAGGCCGGTGCCGCCGCCTGTCGAAGCGGAATGGCGCGACCTCTGGATCAACGTCTTCGACCCGCTCGGCGATCGCCGGGCTATCCCGCCGCCGGCCGAGGGCTAGAGCCATGGCACTGCCCGACTTCCTGATCATCGGCGCAATGAAATGCGGCACCAGCACACTGGCGGCCCAGCTCGGCGCCCAGCCCAGCGTGTTCCTGACCACGCCGAAGGAGCCCAACTTCTTCTCTGACGACACCATCCATGCCCGCGGGCGAGGCTGGTACGAGGGCCTCTTCGCCGCCGCCCGACCGGACCAGTTGAAGGGCGAGGCCAGCACCCATTACACCAAGCTGCCGACCTATCCCGAGACCGTCGCGCGGCTTGCCGCGGTGCTGCCCGAGCCGAAGCTCGTCTACATGATCCGCAACCCGCTGGAGCGGATGGCCTCTCACTACATCCACGAATGGACGATGGGTGTGATCCGGGGAGATCTCGGCCAGGCCCTCGTGGCCCATCCGGAACTGGTCGATTACGGCTGCTATGGCCGGCAGATCGCCCCCTACGTGGAGCGCTTCGGCAGCGAGCGGATCCTGCTGACGAGTCTCGAGGAAATGACCCGGGCGCCGCAGGCCACGTTGGACCGGATCTGGGAGTTCCTTGGCGCGCCCGGCCGCCCGGTCTGGCAGGAGGAGCACGCCCGCGAGAACGTCTCGGCCGAGCGGTTTCGCCGACTGCCCCTGCACGGGCTGATCTTCGCCAACCCAGTCGCTGCGGCGCTACGCCGGACGCTGGTGCCCCAGGCCCTGCGCGACCGCATCCGCCGCGGCCGGCAGATGCAGGACCGCCCCGTGCTGCCCGCCCCAGACCGCCAGCGGCTGCAGGAGATCTTCGCGCGCGACGCCGAGACGCTGCGCGGGTATTTCTCCGGCTATCCGCACCTTCCGCTCAGCTATCCCTTCCTCGCGTCATGAGCATTGCGGCCGTCGTCATCGGGCGCAACGAGGGCGCACGGCTGCTGGACTGTCTCGCCTCGCTGCCTGCCGCTGCGGCGCCGGTGGTCTATGTCGATTCGGGCTCGACCGACGGCAGCCCCGCGGCAGCCCGTGCCGCGGGGGCCGAGGTGGTTGCACTCGACCTCGCACAGCCGTTCACCGCAGCCCGGGCCCGCAACGCGGGCGTTGGCGCGCTGGAAGCAATGGGCGCGCGTCCACGTTACATCCAGTTCGTCGACGGCGACTGCACTCTCGCGCCCGGCTGGATCGAGACCGCCGCCACCTTCCTCGACCGCAACCCGCAGGCCGCGGTAGCCTGTGGCCGACGTCGCGAGCGGTTCCCCGAAGCCTCGGTCTACAACCGCCTCTGCGACCGGGAATGGGACACGCCGGTCGGGCGCGCCCGCAACTGTGGTGGGGATGCGCTGATGCGCACCGAGGCCTTTGCGGCTGTCGGCGGTTTCAACCCCGTGCTGATCGCGGGCGAGGAGCCAGAGCTTTGTGTACGGCTGCGCAAGGCGGGCTGGAAAATCTGGCGCCTCGACGCTGAGATGACGCTGCACGACGCCGCAATGACACGGTTTTCGCAATGGTGGAAGCGTGCGCGCCGGGCGGGGTATGCCTATGCCCTGCGCGCGGCCCTGCACGGCGCGGCACCGGAGCGCGACGGCGTCTCCCAGACCCTGCGCAGTCTCTTCTGGGGGGTATTGCTGCCGGTCGTCGCACTTGGCGGGACACTGGTGTCGCTCTGGGCGCTGACCCTGCTGCTCGCCTATCCCGCGCAGGTCGTCCGTCTGGCCTGGCGCGAGGGGCCGGGGCGGCGCGCTTCTTGGGAATATGCAGTGTTGCTGACACTCGGGCGCTTCGCCATGGCAAGCGGGGCGCTGGAATACCTGCTGCGAACGGGCCTGCGCCGCCCGGCCCGGCTGATGGAATACAAGTAGTTCATCCTGAACAACGCGCTCAGGCGGTGGCAAGGCTGCCACGGCGTGGTGCGGGGCGGCCGAGGGCGGTGAGGAGCGCCGCTAGCAGGAGGGCCAAAAGCGCCCTGAGGTGGGCGAGGATCTTGCGGAGGTTGTGGCCGCAGGCGGAGAGGGCGGCGAAGGCGGCATCGCCGGTGGTGCCCTTGAG
>PUNI01000606.1 GCA_003551745.1 Paracoccaceae bacterium
ATCACGGGCACCACGCGATGCGGGTCCACCCCGGCCGCGGCAGTGTAGACCGCGAGCTTGCCGATCGAGATGTCGATGCCGTTCGTGCCCCAGTCGCCGATGCCCAGGATCTCCTCGGCGTCGCTGGCGACCAGCAGGTCGATGTCGTCGGGCCCCGCGCCGAAGGCCGCGAGCCGCGCCTCGACCTCCTCGGGGGCGTCGATGCTGAGGAACACGCCGCGCGGCCGGGTCATCACCTCGCTGTACTTCTCGATGGCCTCGCCCACGACGGGGTCGTAGACGACCGGCAGCATCTCCAGCATGTGTCGCTGCAGCAGCGCGTAGAACAGCGTGGCGTTGTTGTCGTGCAGCCGCCACATGTAGATGTGCTTGGCCAGATCGGTGGGCTCGGCGCGATAGGCTGCCAGCGCGCGCTCCAGCTGCGGCTCCATCTCGGTCGTCACGACAGGGGGCAGCAGCCCGGTCAGACCGAGGGCATGGCGCTCGTCGGCCGTGAAGGCCGTGCCCTTGTTGAGGGCCGGGTCGCGCAGCACCTCATAGCCCCGCGCCCGGGTGCGGATCCGGCGCCCGCTGGCGTCCTCGACCACCTCTGCAAGCCTGGTAAACACGATGTCTTCCTCCTCAGTTCGCAAGTCTGCCGCGACGGCGTTTTGCCGCAACGACTTTTCAATGTGAGATGTTCTTCTGGCCTGTCCGGCCCGTCTCAGGCCCCGGCTAGCCCGGCGCCCACCATGTTCGCCGGATTGACGATCTCGTCGAACTTCGCGGCGTCGATGAAGCCCGACTTGAGCGCGGCCTCGCGCAGGGTGGTCCCCTCGTCGTTCGCCATGTGCGCAATCCGCGACGCCTTGTCATAGCCGATCACCGGCGACAGTGCCGTGACCAGCATCAGCGACTGGCTGACCGTCGCATCGATCCTGGCGCGGTTCAGCTCCGTGCCCTCGACCGAGAAGCTGCGGAACTTCTCGCAGGCGTCGCCGAGGATGCGCATCGAATGCAGGATGTTGTTGATCAGGATCGGGCGCATGGCGTTGAGTTCGAAATTGCCCTGGCTGCCGGCCATGGCCACGGCCGTGTCCTCGGCAATTACCTGGATACAGACCATCACCATGGCCTCGCACTGGGTCGGGTTGACCTTGCCGGGCATGATCGAAGAGCCCGGCTCGTTGGCCGGCAGGATAAGCTCGCCCAGACCGCATCGTGGCCCCGAGGCCAGCCAGCGCATGTCGTTGGCGATCTTCATCAGCGCCACGGCCAGCAGACGCACCGCCCCCATCGCGGCCACGATCGCGTCCAGCGAGCCCTGGGCGGCGAACTTGTTCGGGGCAGTGACGAAGGGCAGACCTGTGAGCTTGGCAATCTCGGCCGCGATATCTGCGCTGAAGCCCTTCGGCGCGTTCAGCCCGGTGCCCACGGCCGTGCCACCGGCCGCGAGCCTGTAGAGCCCGCCCTTGGAGGCCTCCAGCCCCGCCAGCGCGTCCTCCAGTTGCGCCACGTATCCCGACCATTCCTGCCCGACCGTCAGCGGCGTGGCGTCCTGCAGGTGGGTGCGCCCGGTCTTGACCACGTCCATCCAGGACTGCGCCTTGGCGTCCAGCGCGTCCTTCAGCGCCGCCACACGGGGGATCAGGACCCGGTTCATCTCCATGACCGTTGCGATGTGCATGGCCGTGGGGAAGGTGTCGTTGGACGACTGGCCCATGTTCACATCGTCATTGGGATGCACGGGGCTCTTGCTGCCCAGTTCGCCGCCCAGCAACTGGATCGCCCGGTTCGAGATCACCTCGTTGACGTTCATGTTCGACTGCGTGCCCGATCCGGTCTGCCAGACATACAGCGGAAAGTGATCGTCCAGATCGCCGGAGATGACCTCGTCGGCGGCCGCAGTGATGGCCGCGCGCTTCCACTCCGGCAACCGGCCCGCCGACGCATTCACCTGTGCCGCCGCCTTCTTTACGTACCCGTAAGCATGATACACCGGCTTCGGCATGCGGTCGTCGCCAATCGAGAAGTGGATCAGCGAGCGCTGCGTCTGGGCACCCCAGTAGCGATCCGCAGGGACCTCGATGCCACCCATGGAATCCGTCTCGTGCCGCGTCCCCTTGGCATCGATCCCGATAGGCACGGACTTGAGACGCGGAGTATCAACGCTGTCGGGCATGCAGTCTTCTCCTAACCACTTTGGGGGCGCTCGCGCATAATCTGAAAAGCGCGATGCCGCATCCGGCGGTGGTCGTCAATGCAGTTTTCGCGTTGATGCTTTTTTTGGGCAGCGCGATTTGCGGGCCCGGCCATCGGGCCGCCGCCGCCAGCTTCATGGGGGAGCGCGTCGGCAGCCCCATGGCCTCTGCGCCCGGCGTCGGGTCGTTCGGGATTGAGCCACACCGCGCCGATTGGTTGCCAGTTGCGCGTCCGCCCGGCCGGGGTGCGCGGCCGGTCTCGCCCCGCGTGGCGATGGGCGGGGCCGAGCCATCCCTGCGGCCGCGCGGAACCGTTCGGCCCGTCCGCCCGCCGGGCGCTCCGATCCCGAAGTTACCGCAGCGTCGCCGCCGATTCGCCCAGCATCTGAGCTGTCGTTGCTCGATGGAGAGAGCTGCGTCCCCCTTGCCCGTCGAGCCGACCGCCATGGCCGGCGCCGCCGAGGGCGGGCTGCGGCTGGGCGCGCTGCTGACGCTCGATCCCTGGATCATCCTCGCCTGCGTGCTGCCCGCGCTGGTGATCGGCGCCACCTGGCGCAGCCGGCGGGCTGGCCCGGCCGCGACGGGGCGGCGGGCGCCGCGCCGCGTCGCCCCGGCCGCACAGCCGGAGC
>PUNI01000382.1 GCA_003551745.1 Paracoccaceae bacterium
CACCACCGAGGAAATCGCGTCGGAGCTGTGGTGCCAGGCGTTGGCCAGCATCATCGCCGAGCCGGTGCGCCGTGCGACGGCCCGGGTGTAGTGGTAGAGTGCTTCCTTCAGTGCGATCGAGGCCGCCGCCACCCACAGCGCCAGCGCCGACGGCGCCACCTCGGGCGGGTCGAGCAGCCTCAGGCCGGCGTCGATCAGGATGCCGGCGGCGGCCAGTGCCAGCATGGCGGCGACGGCAAGCGTCGCCAGCGTCTCGAAGCGGCCGTGGCCGAAGGGATGGTCGGCGTCGGCCGGGCGGTGCGCATGCCCAAGTGCCCACAGCACGGCGGCGTCGGACGCCAGATCGGAGAGCGAATGCACGCCGTCGGCGACAAGCGCCTGGCTCTGCGCGACCAGCCCGGCGACGATCTTCACGCCGGCAAGCGGGCCGTTCAGCCAGACACCGGCCCAGGCCGCCCGGCGCTTGGAGCGCAGTCCTTCGGGGTCGTTCAGGCCCTCGCGGTCGAGGGCCGGGGCGTGGTCATGCATGTGCCGGCCTTCAGATGCGGCCCAGGGGCGTCGGGCTGCCCCAATAAGCCACGCTCTGGTGATGGGCCGCAAGTATCGGCACGATGCAGCGCCAGGTCCTGCAATCATCGGCCAGCCGCCGGCGCGTGGCCGCATCGAGCGCGGTGGCGATGGCGATCTGCCGGCCCGCGGGCATCTGCGCGAGAAAGCGCGCGGCCTCCTCGCTGCGCAGTTCGGCCACGGCGCTGGCAATGGCGGGAACGGGATGGGCGAGGATGCTCTCGCGGTGCGGGCCGATCGGGCCGCCGTAGAGGAAGGCGCGCAGCTTGGCGCGGGTCAGGATGTCGGGCCTGGCTGTGGATGGGGCCGCCGGGCGGCCGCCAAGGTGCGGGGTCATGGCAAGGCTCTCCCATTCTGGCCGATGGCGCGTGCAGGCGCACGGAACCTGCATGCGGATGGAGCCCCGGCCCGTGGCAACCGCCGCGGGCCGGGGCCAGCCTGTGTCAGCCAGCCTGTGTCAGCTGGCCTGCGTGACGATCGCGGCGGGGGCGTCGAGCAGAAGCGAAGCCTCCTCCTCGCCGTAGAAATCGATGCCAAGGAGCCAGCTCGCCATCAGGAAATACACCAGCAGGCCGGTGAAGTCCTTGATCGTGGTGATGAAGGGGTCGGCGCCCGGGGCATGGTCCACACCGATCTTGATCATCAACCAGGGCAGCAGGAAGCCCAGCAGCGCGGCGATGAACACCGCGGTAAAGAGCGCCACGCCCACGACGATGCCGAGCTGCGGGATGTCGTTGGGCGCACCTTGCCAGAAATAGGCCACGGTGCCCGCCACGATGCCGATCACCACCGCCATGACGAGGCCCACCCCCGCTTCGCGCGCAATGTGCTTGCGGAAGAACTGGCTGAGGTCGATGTGCCCCAACGCATAGCCGCGGGCGAAGATGGTGGTGGACTGGGTGCCGACATTGCCGCCCATGTCCATCACCAGCGGGATGAAGATCGCCAGCGCGATCACCGCGCCGAGCACGTCCTCGAAGGTGTCGATCAGGCCGCCCACGAGCAACCCGCCCGCCAGCGTGACCATCAGGAACAGCAGCCGCACCCGCACCGAGTACCAGATCGGGCCCTGGGTGAGCTTTTCGGACCGGACATGATCCTGCGTGTGGAAGAGATCGCCGACCCCGGCCTGGTAGTAGATGTCGTCCGAGGTCTCCTGCTCGAGGATGTCCATCGCGTCGTCGAAGGTCAGAACGCCGGTCAGCTCGCGCTGGCTGTTGACGACGGGCAGGAGCGGCACGTCGCGGGTCTGCAGCCGGCGGGCGGCGGTCTCCTGATCGGTGGTCCCGGTGACGGCGATGTCGGCGCCGTCGATCATGGTCTTGACCTGCGCGTTGGTCGATGCGCGCAGCAGCACCGACAGGCGCACGAAGCCGAGATACCGGCCCTTCTCGTCGGTGACGAAGACGCAGGCGGCCTGGCCCGCGGGCACGCGCGACCGGCGCACGGCCTCCAGCGCCTCGCCGGCGGTGGCGGTGTCGGTGACGTAGACGAAGGCGTCCTTCGCCTTGGCGAGCACCGGGTCGCCGGAGGGCTTTCGGTTGGCGGCTGCGCCTGTCGGGGTGTCGAAGGTGGTGGTGGCCATGGGGGATTCTCCTTGCGGCTCAGAGGTTCCTTGTTTCTCTCGGGTCTGCGCCCCGCGCGGCTCAGCGGGCTTCGCTGAGCGGCACGGGGCCGATGCGGTCGCCGTCGCGGTAGAGCGTCTTGAGGGCCTTCTTCGCCGGGCCCTTCTTGGGCAGTTTTTCGGCGATGCCGATGACAGCGGCACGACGGTCCATCTCGGCCCAGATCTCGTCGGGGGAGATGCCCTGGTCGCGCCACAGGACGGCGAGGTGGTAGAGCAGGTCGACGCTCTCCTCGATGGTGCCGCGCCGGTTGCCGGCCACGGCGTCGAGCGCGACTTCGGTCGCCTCCTCGACCAGCTTGCGGGCCTTCTTGGCGGTGCTCGCACGCACCAGCCGTTTCGTGCGCTTGGTGGGCGGCGTGGCGAGCTGGGCCAGCAGCCGGTCGAAGCCGGTGGCGGTGGCATCGCCGGTTGCGGGGCGGATGTCGCGGAAGTCGTGGATCACGGACATGGCGGGGCCTCCTTGGGATCTGGCAGGCTGGGGTTGCGGCTGGGGGCGGTCAGTGGGCGGATACGATGCGCAGGCCGGGGCCGCAGGATCGGTCCGGCGGCAGCGGATCCTCGGTCGGCACCGGACGGCCGTCGGCATCGACGACCCGCAGCCCGGCTGCCAGC
>PUNI01000575.1 GCA_003551745.1 Paracoccaceae bacterium
CGACGAAGGTGTCGAATTCCTCGAAGGAGCCGTCGTCGAGCAGCAGTTCGACGCGCTCGCGCGCGGTCAGCTTTCCCTTCGCGTGCTGGGCGGCGATCCGATGCTCTCCGCCCCCCAGCCTGGCCGCCGCCCGCCGGTCGGCCAGTTCGCGCAGAATGTCGTGCATGAGCGTCCTCCGCCTCGTCGCGGCGAACCTACAACCTTGCCTGTCAGGGGAAAAGCGCTTTCCCGGCCCCTTGCCGGCGCGGCTGCGGCGGCCGTCGCGGCATTGCGGCGCCGCGCGTGCACGGAGCGCCGTCAGGCAGCGCCGGCGCGGCCGAGTGGACAACCCCGGGGGCGGCGCCTAAACCCGAGCGATGACCACACGCCCCGCCGTGCTCTTTCTCGACCGCAGCACGCCCCCGCACATCATGACCCTCGTGCTGCTGACCGGCGTGTCGGCGCTGGCGATGAACATCTTCCTGCCGTCGCTGCCCAACATGACCGCGTGGTTCGACACCGACTACCGGGTGATGCAGTTGTCGGTCTCGCTCTACCTGCTGATGAACGCGGCCCTGCAGATCGTGATCGGCCCGATCTCCGACCGCTACGGCCGCCGGCCGGTCATCCTCGGCGCCCTGGCGATCTTCCTCGTCGCCACGATCGGGACGATCCTGGCGCCCACGGTCGAGGTGTTCCTGTTCTTCCGCATGTGCCAGGCGGTGGTGGTGGCCGGCATCGTGCTGGGGCGTGCAGTGGTGCGTGACATGGTCGACGAGGCCCAGTCGGCCTCGATGATCGGCTATGTCACCATGGGCATGGCCATCGTGCCGATGGTGGGCCCCGTCTTCGGCGGACTGCTCGACGAAGCCTTCGGTTGGCAGGCGAGTTTCGGGATGCTGTTTCTCTGCGGGCTGGCAATCCTCGCTCTGGTCTGGGCCGATCTGGGCGAGACGGCCACCGCGCGACCGACAAGCTTTCGGGCGCAGATCGCGGAATACCCCGAATTGCTGACGGCGCGGCGCTTCTGGGGTTACTGCCTCGCAGCGGCCTTCGCCTCGGGCGCGTTCTTCGCCTTCCTCGGCGGCGCGCCCTTCGTCGGAACCCAGGTCTACGGGCTGTCCCCGGCGATGCTGGGCATCTATTTCGGAGCGCCCGCGGTCGGCTATGCGCTGGGCAACTACCTCTCGGGGCGCTTTTCGGTGCGCGTCGGCATCAACCGCATGGTGCTGTGGGGCTGCCTGATCGCCGCCGGCGGCATGCTGGCGCTGGTGGCCAGCCATGCGATGGGGCTGCGCAGCGCCGAGGTGTTCTTCGGCTTCTTCGTCTTCGTGGGTCTCGGGAACGGCATGACGCTGCCCAACGCCACTGCCGGCATGCTGTCGGTGCGCCCGCATCTGGCCGGCACGGCCAGCGGGCTGGGCGGCGCGATCATGATCGGCGGCGGCGCGGCGCTGTCGGCGCTGGCCGGCATGCTGCTCGTGCCGGGCTCGGGACCGGAACCGCTGCTGGCGATCATGCTCGCCACCTCGCTCGCCTCAGTCGGCGCGATCGTCTATGTCATGATGCGCGCCCGCCAGCTGGGCGTCTGACCGGGCCGAAACGCCGGCCGCAAACCGCAAGGACCCCCTGCCATGCCGACACCTGGCCGTGTTGCAAGCCTCGCCGCGCTGGTGTTCCTCGCAGCCTGCGCCGGCTTCGTCGATGCGCGCAGGCTGCCCTGGCAGCCCCTCGTCGACCGCACCCTCGTCGCCGAGGAAAGCGTCGTCGCCGACCTGCAGCGCTTCGCCTTGCGGCGCTACCGCGAGACCCGGGTGGGGATGGGCGAGGTCAGCGCCGTCTACATCGTCGCCGAGGGCCGCACCATCGACACCCGGCCGGGCCCGGGGGATCTGCCGGTGATCACCGGGCTGGTGAACGGGCAGCTATTCTACTCGAACTTCCAGGGCGAATGGTATTGCGGCGGCAGCCGCTCGGCCTGTGCCCGCGCGCTGCAGCCGGAGTTCCTGCCCCGCGGCCTGTTCTGGCAACTGCAGTCGGACTGAACGCGGCGCGACGCAGGGGAGCAGGGCCCCCGGGGGTGCCGGCGTCAAAGCGGTCTGGCCTGGGCCTGCGGTCTTCCGGCGATCAGCCGGCGATCATCTCGGCGCGGATCTGCTGGCGCAGCAGGTCGATGGGAATGAGCTGCCCCTCGCGCCGGAAGTGCCAGTAGGTCCAGCCGTTGCAGGAGGGCGCCCCCTCCAGCGCCGCGCCGACCTGGTGGATCGACCCGCGATGCTCGCCGGTGATCAGCGAGCCGTCGGCACGCACCTTCGCCGCCGCTCCGCGCGGCGAGACCAGCACATCTCCCGGCGCCAGAAGCCCGCGCTCGACCAGGATCCCGAAGGCCACCCGGGGCTCGGCGCGTTTCGAGCCCGTCACCTCCAGCGCCGCGCGCTCGTGCGGGCGCACCCGCGCCAGCCGCGCCTCGGCCAGCCGCGCATAGCCGGCATCGCGCTCGATCCCGATGAAGTCGCGCCCCAGCCGTTTCGCCACTGCACCGGTGGTGCCGGTGCCGAAGAACGGATCGAGCACCAGATCGCCGGGTCGCGTCGTCGCCACCAGAACCCGGTGCAGCAGCGCCTCCGGCTTCTGGGTGGGGTGCGCCTTCTCGCCGGTGGCGTCCTTCAGCCGTTCGGCCCCGGTGCAGAGCGGGATCACCCAGTCTGACCGCATCTGGACGCCCTCGTTGAGTGACTTCAGCGCCTCGTAGTTGAAGGTGTAGCGGGCGCCCTCCGACCGCGAGGCCCAGATCAGCGTCTCATGGGCGTTCGTCAGCCGCTTGCCG
>PUNI01000076.1 GCA_003551745.1 Paracoccaceae bacterium
AAGGCTCAGCTCGCCGCGCTCGAGGAAAAGCTCGCCCGCCTCGCCAAGTAGGCCGCCCCCGCCCATCCCCCGCAAACCGACGCTGGCGCCCGCCGCGGGCAGCGCTATCCTGCGACCGCATTGATCCGGCCGGCAACCGAGGAGAGCGTCGATGAGCCCGCTGCGCCTGACCTATCTCGCCCTCGCCATCTGGGGGGCGATCCACCCGATGTATTACTTCATCTCCTGGTTCCTCGAGAACGGCTGGAGCCTGCTGGCCATGGTCGATGCCTGGCACGCCAACCTCGCCACTTCGGGGCTCGTCTGGGACCTGACCGTGGCCGCGGTCACGCTGACCGTCTGGGTCATCGTCGAAACCATCCGCACGCGCAACTGGCGCGGCCTCTGGGCGATCCCGGCAACCTATTGCATTGGCGTCAGCTGCGGGCTGCCGCTTTACCTTTTCCTGCGCCCCGTCCCGGCGCGCGGGGCATAAGCTCTCGTCAGGCAGGAGCAGCGCTTGGACCATTTCCTCTATCGTGACGCCGAACTCCACGCCGAAGACGTGATGCTGCGCGACATCGCCGATGCCGTGGGCACGCCCTTCTATTGCTATTCGACCGCCACGCTGACCCGCCACTTCCAGCTCTTTACCGAGGCGCTGGCGCCGCTGCCGCATCTGGTCTGCTACGCGGTCAAGGCCAATTCCAACCTCGCCGTGCTCAAGCATCTGGGCGAGTTGGGCGCCGGGATGGATGTCGTCTCGATCGGCGAATACCACCGCGCCCGCGCCGCCGGGGTGCCGGGCGACCGCATCGTCTTCTCCGGCGTCGGCAAGACCCGCGCCGAAATGCGCGCCGCACTCGACGGCGGCATTCGCCAGTTCAACGTCGAATCCGAGCCCGAGCTCGACGCGCTCTCCGAAGTCGCCGCCGCGATGGGCGCCACCGCCCCCATCGCCCTGCGCGTCAACCCCGACGTGGACGCCAGGACGCACGAGAAGATCTCCACCGGCCGCAAAGAGGACAAGTTCGGCGTCCCCCTGGCCCGCGCCCGCGACATCTACGCCCGCGCCGCGCGGCTTCCCGGCCTGCGCGTCGTTGGCATCGACATGCATATCGGCAGCCAGCTCACCGACCTCGCCCCGTTCGAGGCCGCCTACACAAAGGTCGCCGACCTCACCCACGCCCTGCGCGCCGACGGCCACCGCATCGACCGGCTCGACCTCGGCGGGGGCTTGGGCATCCCCTACACCCGCTCCAACGAGGTGCCCCCACTCCCCCTCGACTACGGCGCCATGGTCCGCCGAACCGTGGGCGATCTGGGCTGCGAGATCGAGATCGAGCCCGGACGGCTGATCTCGGGCAACGCCGGCATCCTGCTCGCCTCGGTGATCTACCTCAAACAGGGCGAGGGTCGGGATTTCCTCATTCTCGACGCGGCCATGAACGACCTGATCCGCCCGGCCATGTACGGCGCCTGGCATGACATCGTGCCGGTGATCGAGGGCGGCGCGGCCAACCATGTGTACGACGTGGTCGGCCCGGTCTGCGAATCAGGCGACACGTTTGCCCGCGGCCGCCCGCTGCCGCAGCTGGCCGAAGGCGACCTCGTGGCTTTCCGCTCGGCCGGGGCCTATGGCGCGGTGATGGCCTCGGAATACAACGCGCGGCCACTTGTGCCCGAGGTGCTGGTGCAGGGGGATCACTTCGCCGTCATTCGTCCGCGCCCGAGCTTTGACGAGATGCTCGCTCGCGATACCATTCCGCAATGGCTATGATCCGGCGTTCCGCCCCGCCCCAGCCGCACCGGTGCCCGACGTGAGCGCGCCGGAGACCCCCGTCGATCTGGCGTTGCAGCGCCTGCGCCGCCCCCTGCGCCTGACCTGGGCGGGGCTTCTGGCGGAACGGGCCGCGCATGCCTTCTGGCCGGTCTGGTCGCTGCTGTTCGCCGCTCTGGCGGTGGTGGGGTTCGGCGGAGCGGCGGCGCTGTCGCCGCTGGCCTTCTGGGTGGTTGCGGCGCTCTGGCTGGTCGCGCTGATCTGGGCGCTGACCCGGGGGCTTATGCGGTTCCACTGGCCGCGCAGGGCGGACGCCTTTGCGCGCCTCGACGCCACGCTGCCGGGCCGACCGCTGACCGCCCTGGCCGATCGGCAGGCAATCGGGGCAATGGATGCGGCGTCCTCGGCGGTCTGGCGGGCGCATGTGCTGCGCATGGCCGACCGCGCGGCTCAGGCCCGCGCGGCGCCGCCGCACCTGCGGCTCGCGGCGCGCGACCCCTACGCGCTGCGCTATGTGGCGGCCACGGCGCTGGCCATGGCGGTGCTGTTCGGCGCCTTCACCCGCACCGGCGACATCGCGGACATCGCCCCCGCCCCGCTGCGCTTCGAGGCGCAGGCCGCCACCTCGGCCTGGGAGGCCTGGGTGCAGCCCCCCGCCTATACCGGCCGCCCGTCGCTCTACCTCAACGAGGTCGACCGCCCCACCCTTCAGGTCCCCGTGGGCAGCCGCGTGACCGTGCGCCTCTATGGCCAGACCGGAGTGCTCAGCCTTGCCGAGTCGGTGTCGGGTCGCGACGGCCTGCCCGACGAGCCCACCGCCCCCGCCCACGACTTCACGGTCGAGGAGCCCGGCCGCATCGCCGTGCAGGGCCCCGGTGGCCGCACCTGGGAGGTGTCGGTGGTGGCCGACCAGCCCCCCTCGGTGCGCCTGCGGGACGCGATGACCCGGGAACAGGGCGGCACCCTGCGTCAGGCCTTCGAAGCCCAGGACGACTATGGCGTCGTTGCCGGCGAGGCACGGATCGTGCTCGACCTCGCCCCGCAGT
>PUNI01000084.1 GCA_003551745.1 Paracoccaceae bacterium
AGCTTCACCGGCTCGACCCGCGCCGGTGTGCTGATCTCGAAGAACGCCGCCGAGACGCTGAAGCGCGTGCATCTGGAACTAGGGGGCAAGGGCGCCAACCTGATCTTCGCCGATGCCGACGAGAAGGCTGTGAAGCGCGGCGCCATCCACTGTTTCAACAATTCGGGCCAGAGCTGCAACGCGCCGACCCGGATGCTGGTGGAGCGGTCGGTCTATGACGCCGCGGTGGACACCGCCCGCGAGCTGGCCGAGGCGACGCGGGTCGGCGCGCCGTCCGAGCCCGGCCGGCATATCGGCCCCGTGGTCAGCGAAGCACAGTTCGAGAAGATCCAGGGCCTGATCCAGAAGGGCATGGACGAGGGCGCCCGGCTGGTCGCCGGCGGGCTCGGGCGGCCGGAAGGCCTGAACCGGGGCTACTACGTGCGCCCCACCGTCTTCGCGGATGTCTCCAACGACATGACGATCGCCCGCGAGGAGATCTTCGGGCCGGTGCTGTCGATCATTCCCTTCGAGACCGAGGCAGAAGCAATCCGCATCGCCAACGACACGCCCTACGGTCTGACGAATTATGTCCAGAGCGGCGACGGCGCCCGGCGCAACCGCGTTGCCCGCCGGTTACGCTCGGGCATGGTCGAGATGAACGGGAAGTCGCGCGGGCGCGGCGCGCCCTTCGGCGGCATGAAGCAGTCGGGCAATGGCCGCGAGGGGGGCGTCTGGGGGATCGAGGATTTCCTGGAGGTCAAGGCAGTCTCCGGCTGGGCGGCAGAGTGAGGAAGCTTGCACAAAATCTGCAGGCTTGGCCGCGTCAGCGTCTGTCTGAGCGCCTGAAATCGTCTTTCTGCGATGTTTCGGGAAAACACGCGACCGAACTCGCCATGCCGCTGACGGCCGCTATCTGACCGGGAAGGGAAAGCGAGGCGGCACATGGTGCGGTGGCTGGTGGCCGGGTTCGCCCTGGTGGCGATCCTGGTGTCGGTATGGCGGCTGGAAGCGGACAAGACCGATCTTGTCATCGTGCCCCTCGAGGTGACGGGGGGCACGCCGGCAACCCTTTACCTGCGCCCCGATGCGCCGCCGGCGCCCGCCGTGGTCATCGCTCATGGTTTTGCTGGATCGCGTCAGTTGATGGAGCCCTTCGCCCTGGCACTGGCGCAGGCGGGTTACGTGGTGGCGAGTTTCGATTTCGAGGGTCACGGGCGCAACCCGCGGCCCATGTCGGGCGATGTGACCACGGTGCAGGGCACGACGCGGTTGCTGATGGCCGAGGCGGGGCGGGTCGCCGACGCCATACGGGCGCATCCGCAGGCTGACGGCCGGCTGGCCTTTCTCGGCCACTCCATGGCCTCCGACATCGTGGTGCGCCAGGCCATGGAAGAACCGCCCGCCGATGCCGTGGTGGCGGTGTCCATGTTCAGCCGGGCGGTGACGGAGGATGCGCCGCGCAACCTGCTCGTCATCGTCGGAGATTGGGAGGCGCGGCTGAAGGAGGAGGCGCTGCGCGCCTTGCACCTCGCCGACCCGACTGCCGCGCCGCGCGAGACCGTGGGCGATCCGGCGGCCGGCACCGGGCGGCGGGTGGTCTTCGCTCCGAGCGTGGAGCATGTCGGCGTGCTCTATTCGGGTACGGCGCTGCGCGAGGCTCGGGCCTGGCTGGATGCGAGTTTCGGGCGCGAGAGCGCGGGTGACGTGCCGCTGCGGGGCGGCTGGATCGCGCTGCTGCTGGTCGGGGTGGTCGCCCTCGGGTGGCCGCTTTCGCAGCTCTTGCCGAAAGGCACGCGGCTGCCGCCACGCCTGCCCCTCGGCCGGTTCCTCGCGGCGGCCCTTCTTCCGGCGCTGGCCGTGCCGCTGATCCTCTGGCCGGTGGAAACCCGCATCCTGCCCGTGCTTGTCGCCGATTACCTGGCCGTGCACATGGCGCTCTACGGCGCGCTTACCCTGCTGCTGCTCTCGCGATGGCAAGGGCTCGGCGATGAGTTTCCGCCCAGTGTCTTCCTGATCGGGCTGGCGGTGGCGTTCTTCGGGATCGCCCTGTTCGGCGGCGCGCTAGACCGCTACGTCGCCTCGTTCTTCCCGCACGGCGGCCGGGCATGGGTGATCGTGGGGCTCATGCTCGGCGCCGTCCCTTTCATGCTGGGCGACGCGCTTCTGACCGAGGGTGGGCGCGCGCCCTTCTGGCGGGTGCTGCTCGTGCGGGCGGCTTTTCTGGCCTCGCTCGCCGCGGCGGTTGCCCTGGATTTTCAGCGGCTCTTCTTCCTCGTGATCATCCTGCCGGTGATCGTCCTGTTCTTCCTGCTCTTCGGGATGATGGCGGGCTGGGTGGGCCGGCGCACCGGCCTGCCGGCGGCAGCCGGTCTGGGCCTCGGCTTCGTGCTGGCCTGGGCGCTGGGCGTGACCTTCCCGATGTTCGCCGTCTGAACGGGAAGCGACCTGAGACAGTCTCCCCCCGCCTCGCTCACCCCCGGCTCGGCCCGATGCTCTGTGCGCCCTTGGCCAGGTCAGCGGCGCGCGCGCGGCTCCGGCGGCAGCGGGCAGATGTCGAGCAGCAATGGCCGGCCGTTGCGGATCGTGCTCAGATCGCCCAGGAGCACCGGGCCGTGATCCGGGCGTCGCGGCGGCTCGGTGCGCGCCGCGGTCGGTGGCGCGACCAGCCGTCGCCAGAATGCACTCAAGGGGTGTAGTCCAGCAGCGTCAGCCATGTGTCACCATAGCGTCGGCTGTAGCGCGAGGCAAATCCCTCCGGCGGAGGCTGGGGGGCGTTCTCTTCCCAGACCACGACGGCACCGGGCGCGAGCCAGCGGCCCGCCACAGCCGAGGCCAGGGCCCGCGGGCCGAGCCCCCGGCCATAGGGCGGATCGAGAAACACCAGCGTGTAGGGCGTGCCCCGGTTCTCGCCGAGGCGGGTGGCGTCGCGACGCCAGACACGGGTGACGCCCATGGCCTGCATCCGCTCGATATTCCGACGCAGCAGCGCCCGCGCCGGCGCGCCATCCTCGACGAAGGTGACATGGGTGGCACCGCGCGACAGCGCCTCTAGACCGAGCGCCCCTGTGCCGGCAAAGAGGTCCAGCACCCGGGCGCCGGGCACCGGATCGCCCGACGGGCCATGCCGCAACAGGTTGAAGAGGCTCTCGCGCACGCGATCGCTGGTCGGGCGCAGTTGCGCGGCGACATCGCCGGTTCCGACATCGGCCAGCACGAGGCCTCGATGACTGCCGCCAATGATCCGCATCGCTGCCCGCCTGCCGACCTCCGCGTGGGCGATCGCGGCCCGGCTGTCAAGGCCGCCGGCGCCGGGGCAGCCGCACCTCCGCCTGGCCCAGTGCCCAATCGGCCAGAAGCTGGTGTCGGTCGGCGCAGGCCCGCAGGGCGCTGCGGTCGGCGCCCCACCAGCGTTCCACTTCGGCCTGGGTGGCATCGCGGCCGGGCAGGGACGCCGGGCGCTCGCAAGGGCTCAGCAGTGCGGCCGGTGGTGGCGCCAGTTCAGCGGGCGTCGAGCCGTTGCAGGCTGCGAGCAGGCAGAGCAATCCGAGCAGCATCGGCATCCGCATCCGCGTCCTCCTCCAGTTTCCGGGCCATCGCGCGGCGCGTGGCCTGTTCCTTCGCGAGGGCTTCGGCAAGCCCGCTCACCCTTGCCGCCAGACGGTCGCGTTCCGCCGCGACGCCAGCCGCGCGCGCCGTCCAGGCAGCGCGTTCGGCGTCGCGCCCCTGCCAGACACCGGCGGAAAACAGGGCCAGCGCGAGTGCGGCCAGGGCTGCGAGGCGGCGCAGCGGGGACAGCCGCAGCAAGGCCATCATGCCCGCACCCTCCGCAGCAGCCAGGCGGTGCCGGCTATCAGAGCAAAACCGGTGGCACCCGCCACGAGTATGGTCAGGGCGGTCTCGGGAAGGGCCTCGCGCAGCGTCGCGACGCTGGCGGTCACCGCGCCGGTGGCGGCACTCCAGGTCTTGACGCGGTCGAGTACCGCATCGGCAGGCGTGGCCTGCACGGCCGGCCGCGGCGGGCGCGCGGCCTCCTCGAGGGCAGCCCAGGTCCGCCAGCCCACCACGCCGTCGACCCTCAGGCCGGCACGGGCCTGGAGCGCCTTGACTGCCGCGAGGGTTTCCGGACCAAAGGCGCCGTCGTCTGCGATGCCGAGCGCGCGCTGCAGTTCCCGCACGGCCGCGCCGCGCGCACCCACACGCAGCACCACCGGTGAACGCACCCCGCCGGAGTGGCGCCGCCATGCCGCCTCCATCCGGCGCGCATACTCCTCCACCTGGCCCGAACCGTTGTAGCGGCGGGCGAAGCCGCGCCAGTCGTGGGCCATGATTGCGCTGGCCAGGCCCCAGCTCTCGACGAGGCGCACGAAGGCATCGAGCTGCTGGGGCGCGCCGCGGGCCATGTGTGCCACCATCGCGGCGGCGCGCTCGAAACCCGCGTCGCGGTGATTGAACCCCATGATCTGCGGCGCTCCCCAACTGGCGGCGCGCATCGCGGCCTCCATGTCGATCCGGGCCGCCGTCTGGAACATCTCCTCTGAACTCAGACGCAGCGACGCCCGCCACGGCGCCTCGCCTGCGCGCGGTGCAAAACCGATGGCATCCCAGTGGGCGCGCGGGAAGTGATGCGGCTCGAACCGGCGGATCACGCTGCCGTCCGGACGAAAATGGCGGCCGCTGGCCTCCACCTCCCAGACGGCCCGGATCGCGGCGACCTCGCAGCCGAGGCGTTCGGCTGCACGGGAGAAATGCTCGGGGGTCAGCGCGCGCGGTTCGGCGCGCCCAAGCCAGGGCTGGGTCATCGGATATCCTCGGAAAGGTCAGGTGAGAGGCGGCGTTGCACCGCCGACGGCGGCTGGCCGGGGTATCGGAACGCAAAAGGCCCGCGCGCCATTCGGCCGCGGGCGGAACTCTCGATTGAGCCTTACGGTTACACAACCAGAGCGCGAATGTCAATCGCCGGGTCTGCTGCCAACGGCGGAGCCGCGTCGCAGCCGTCCTCCGCCTGCCCGAAGGCGGGGGGCGTGATGGCGCGAGCACGCGGAGGGCCGAGTTCGGCACCGACCGGTCCCGGCGCCATTGGCAAGCGGGGGCTCGAAGCCCCCCCCGAGCGGCGACAGGGCCGTCTCAGGTCGCCAGACCGTCCTCGTCGAGCAGGGTGCGGCCGGCACGGTCCTCGACCTCGATCACCCAGAGATCCGGGTCGTGCCGGCGCTGGCGGGTGATCGCGGCATCGACCTCCGGCTCGGCGCCTTCGGACAGTACCACCCAGTTGCGCCGGCCGGTGGCGAGGTCGAAGGATCGCTGGAACAGGCGGGCGCGCGCATCGAGCGTGGAGAGCTTGACGAGAACCGCTCCGGCCGTCGGATCGCCCCGGGCCACCACGAAGGCCGGGATATCGGCGAGCCGCAGCCGCGCCAGATAGGCGCGCACCCAGAATTCGGCCGTCAGCCGCGGCGGCATCTGCTCAGTTGCCCGGGTCGAAGTCGAGCCCCATCTCGCCATAGCGTTCGGCATCCTCCTGCCAGTTGGGCCGGACCTTCACCCTGAGAAACAGATGCACGGGCCGGCCCAGGAAGCCGGACAGGTCGGCCCGCGCTGCCTGGCCGACGGCCTTGATCGTCTCGCCGCGGTGGCCGAGCACGATGCCCTTGTGCCCGTCGCGGGCCACATAGACCACCTGGTCGACGCGCACCGAGCCGTCCTTGCGGTCTTCCCAGCGCTCGGTCTCCACCGTCAGTTCATAGGGCAGCTCCTGGTGCAGGCGGAGCGTCAGCTTCTCGCGTGTCATCTCTGCGGCCACCATGCGCAGCGGCAGGTCGGCGATCTGGTCTTCGGGATAGAGCCAAGGCCCCTCGGGCAACTGCGCGGCCACCCAGCGGCGCAGATCGTCCACCCCGTGCCCGCGTTCGGCCGAGATCATGAAGGTGGCTGCGAAGGGATAGGCCGCGTTGAGCCGCCGCGACAGCTCCAGCAGCGCCTCGGCCTTCACACGGTCGATCTTGTTGATCGCCAGCGCCACGGTCCTGCCGGAGGGAAGCCGCTCGCGCAGCGCCTCCAGGATCGCCTCCACCCCCTCCGTCATCCCGCGCTGCGCCTCGATCATCAGCACCACGACATCGGCATCCGCCGCACCGCCCCAGGCCGCCGCCACCATCGCCCGGTCGAGCCGCCGCCGCGGGTGGAACAGCCCCGGCGTGTCGACGAAAACGATCTGGCTCTCGCCCTCCAGCGCCACACCCCGGATGCGCGCGCGGGTGGTCTGGACCTTGTGGGTGACGATCGAGACCTTGGCCCCGACCATCCGGTTCAGCAGGGTGGACTTGCCCGCATTTGGCTCGCCGATCAGGGCGACGAAACCGGCCCGCGACGTCATCGCAGGATCCGTTGGCAGGGGCTGGGCTGCGTGCGATTACCGAGCCGACAGCTGCGGGCTTGACCCAGCTTCAATGAAGCAACACCCTGTGCCGAGGGATTGTTCCGGCGCAACGAGCCATGCAGAAGCCACCGAGTTTCCGCGACGCTTGCAGCGATGATCTGCCGCGGTTGCACGCCATTCGCGCGGCTGCCTTTGCGCCAGTAATGGCCAGCCTGCGCGAATCGGTCGGCCCCCGACTCGCGCAGGTGGCATTTGCCGCGGCGGAGGCCGACCAGGCCGCCCTGCTCGACGAGATCGCCGCACCGGGCTCCGGGTATCGGCTGATCGTGGCCGAGCGCGGTCGCGCGCTGGTGGGGTTCACCAGCCTTCGGCCGGATCCCGTGACCGGGCTCGGCGAGCTCGGGTTGACCGCGGTGGACCCGGCGCATCAGGGCCATGGGACTGGCCGCAGACTGATCGAGGTGGCGCTCGCAGCGTTGCGCGACGGCGGCATGCGCGCGGCCATGGTGGGCACGGACGGCGACATCGATCACGACCCCGCACGGCGCCTCTATGCGGCGGCCGGCTTCAACATCTCGGTTCCGGCTCTGCATCTCTACCGCGCCCTCTGAGCGCCGGCTCCGAGACTGGCCAGGAGGGCCTGGGCCGCGGCCTGTTCGGCGGCGCGTTTCGATCCCGCCTCGGCCCGAGCCGTGTCGCCGCTCTCCAGTCGCACCTCGATCGTGAAGCGGGGCGCATGATCGGGGCCCGAGCGTGCCACCTCGGCATAGCTGGGCGGTTGTTGGCCCCGGGCCTGCACCAGCTCCTGGAGCGCCGTCTTCGGGTCCGGCGGCGTATGCTCGACCCCGGCCAGACGTGCGGCCCAGAGCCTCAGCACCAGATCCCGCACGGCTTCGAAGCCGGCGTCCAGATGCACGGCCGCGATCACCGCCTCCATGGCATCGGCCAGCAGCGCCTCCTTGCGCCGGCCGCCGGTCAGCATCTCGGACCGGCCGAGTTTCAGAACATCCCCGAGGCCGATCTCGCGCGCCACCTCGGCGCAGGTTTCCTTGCGCACCAGCGCGTTCAGCCGCGGCGCCAGCTGCCCCTCGCGGGCCGCCGCATCGGCGTTCACCAGCGCCTCCGCCATCACCAGACCGAGCACGCGATCGCCGAGGAATTCCAGCCGTTGATTGTCGGGCCGCGAGGGGCTGGCATGGCTTGCATGGGTCAGCGCCTCGATGAGAAGGGCAGGGCGCCGGAAATCGTGGCCCAACCGGCTGGAGAAGGCGCGCAGATCCGCCGAAAGCTTCACTCGAGCCTCACGAAGAACCGGTCGGGTCGCCAGGTCCAGAAATAGAGCATCGATCGACCCGCCGAGGAGAACACGACGTGGTTCGCCCGGCCGATCAGATTCTCGAAGGGCACCATGCCGACGCCGCCCACCGACTGCGGGGTGCGGCTGTCCTGGCTGTTGTCGCGGTTGTCGCCGATGAAGAAAAAATGCCCCTCCGGCACGGTGAAGGCCGGGGTGTTGTCCATGAAGCTGTCATCGATGTTGAGAACGATGTGACTGCGGCCCGACGGAAACGTCTCGCGGAACCGTTCCTTCTCGCAGATGCCGCCCTCGCCGACGGGAGCGTTGGAACAGCGCGGGAACTGGCCGATGGGGCCCTGACGCTCGAAGACCTCCTCGAAGATGCCGGCAGGTTCCTGCGGCATTTCCTCGCCGTTCAGGATCACCAGACCGTCGCGCATCTGCACCCGGTCCCCCGGCAACCCGATGACGCGCTTGATGAAATCGGCACCGGTGACGGGATGGCGGAAGACCACGATATCGCCCCGCTCGGGCTCCCGGCCGAAGATGCGGCCCGGGATGGGGCAGGCGCCGAAAGGGCAGGACCAGCGCGAATAGCCATAGGCCATCTTGTTGACGAACAGGAAATCCCCGATCAGCAGCGTCTCCTTCATGGAGCCCGAGGGGATCCAGAAAGGCTGGAAGAAGAGGGTGCGGAAGACGCCGGCGATGACGAGGGCCCACAGGATCGTCTTGACCGTTTCCCACAGCCCGTCGGACTTGCCGGTCTTGGCTGCCATGCTCTGCCTTTCGCTGAACGCCGCGCGCCTCCTTGGGCCGGGCCGGGCGGTGTGTCAAGCGCCGGCCGGCGGCGCTGCGGCAGGTGCGAAAAGGGGGGCCGTCGGGTGCGCCTCGATCACAACGAAGGCCTGTGCCCAGGGGTGGTCATCAGTCAGAGAGACATGCACTGTGGCGGTGTAACCCTCTGGCGTCATGTCAGAAAGCCGTTCGGCGGCCCAGCCGGTCAGCTCCATCACGGGCTGGCCTGTGGCGAGGTTCCGCACGCTCATGTCCTTCCAGGCGATCCCCATGCGCAGACCGGTTCCGAGGGCCTTCGAGCAGGCTTCCTTGGCGGCCCATCGTTTCGCATAGGTGCCGGCCACGTCGCGGCGGCGCTCGGCCTTGCGCCGCTCGATGTCGGTGAACACCCGCCTGCGGAAACGGTCGCCGAACCGCTCAAGTGTCGCCGCGATGCGGTCGATGTTGGCCAGATCGGTGCCGATGCCGAGGATCATGCCCGCCACCTCCCTGACGCCACAGGCTCTGCCAACGTTCTACATGCTTTCTCCCGGGCTTCGAGAGGCATTCGACAGACGTGATCGTCGCACTGGCCCGTGGCCATGCCGCGCAGGCCGGCATCCCGCCCTGCCGCCTTGCCCGGTGCCGCGGTGCTGCCTTACGTTCCGTTGCCGAGCGTCGTCAGCCGCCGGCAGCGCGCAGGGCCGAGACCGCGCCGAGCGGCACCTCGCGCCCGCCGGCCAGCACGAGCGTGGTACCGGCCTCGTCACGGCGTGCTTCCACCACCCGGGCATAGGCTTCGGCCTGGGTGGCGCCCACCAGCTGCTCGCCCTTGTAGCCGGAAACCTCGAAGCTGTAGCTGCCCGCGGGCAGTGGCAGCCCGTCGGCACCGAGGCCGCGCCAGGTCATCGGCCCGCCCTCCACGGGCACGCTCTGGCTGTCGACGATCTGGCCCATGCTGTTTCGCACCACCAGACGGGCGCTGTCGGCATCGCTCTGGGGCGGGAGGCTCAGCGGCACGCCGCTACTTCCATCGAAGGTAACCGGCCCGGCGATGCGGGCGCCCATCCCCACCAGCCCGGCCAGTTCGGCCACCGCGGACTGGCCCATCATCGACTCGAGAAGCTGGTTGGTGCGGACCTGCTGCTCGACGCTCGAGAAGGTCGCCAATTGCACCGCGAAATCCGTCGCCTCCATCGGGTTCAGCGGATCCTGGTTGCGCATCTGGGTGGTGAGCATCTTCAGGAAGGTCTCGAAATCCGATGAGATCATCGCGGCGCGGCTCTGACCGGGGTCGGCGCGGCCAGCCATGCCCTGGCTTGCGGGAGCGATCGTCGGGGTGGAAAGCGCATCCATCGCGGTCATCCTTTCGAAGCTGTTGGGGGGCGGCTACCAGCGCAGATCGAGGCCCGTGGCCGCGATGGGCAGGGCGCTCGCAGCAGCCGGTTTCAGGGCCAACGTTGCCGTGGAAACGGGCGCATCCGCGGGCGGGATCTGCGCAGTCTGCCGAGGATGGCGCCCCTCGGCAAAGGCGAAGCCAGGGCTCGCGAAGCCGAGATCGCGCAACTCCTGCGCAAGCAGTCCGATGTTGCGACGCAGCAGGTCCAGCGTCTCGGCGCGCTCGGCCAGGACCGAAACGGTGATGCCGCCGTCGCCCGCTGTCAGGGTGAGCGTCACCCGTCCCAGCTCGGCCGGGGCCAACTGGATCTCGACCGGACCGTCGGCAAGGGCACGGGCGGCCATGGCTAGCTGCGGCGCCAGCTGCGGCGCGCCCGCCGGCGTACCCGCCCCTCCCATAGACCCGGCGCCCGTCAGCGCCGCCGTGGCCGCAGTCTCGGCCCGTGGCAGCGGACCTGACGTGACCTCGACCTCGGGCATCGGCCCGGCCGGATCGAGGCTGAGCGCTGCCCGCTGCTGTGCCGATGCCAAGGATCCTGGCGCAAGGGCGGTTCCGGTTGCCGCGGTCGCACCAGCACTCTCGGACGTGACGAGCGGCGATGCCGGCGCAGGGCCGGGCGTCGGCTGCTGGCCAGTCTGACCGGTCGCGCCGGCTTCTCGGCGAGACACGGCCGCTGGGGCCCCGGCGCGCTGCCCCGCGCTGGCCTGGTAGCCCGCGGCGCCCCCGATGTGTGTCGCGCCCAGGGGGGCAGCCTCGGCAATGCGCCCTGGCTCGGTGGCGGTCACCGGCGCGGCCTCCGTTCCAGGCCGCTGCGACGGCGTGGCCTGGGGGGTGGGCCCTGAAATGGGTCCGGCAGAAGCTGCAGGTGCTCGCCCTGCCGCCGACCCCTTGAGTGCGACCACCGGACGCTGCGGGCCCGGCGGGTCTGCCGCGGACACGGCTGTCGCAACCGCCCTTTGCGAGAGGGGCTCTTCCTCCGCACTCGCCACCGCGTGCTCTTCCGGGGCAGGCCCGAGGTCGGCCTCCTCGGCCGCACTCTCGGCGGCGTCGGCGATGTCGCCGGTGCGATCCCGGGCGGGTGGGACGGCTCGGGCGATCTCCCATTCAGGCGGCCTGTCTTCCGTGCCGGTGGCATCGGTGATGGCATTGGTGGCCCCGAAGATGGCGTCGAAGCCCCCGTCCTCCGCTCCGCCGCGCGCGGCGGAGCGGGAGGGCGTGGCGGCCTGACCTGTCGCGATGTCCTGGGGAATCAGCATCGGGCATCCTGCCTCGTGTCGTCCATGGTGCGCACAGCCTGACCGCCACGGGTTACCGCTTCTTTACCCTGCCCGGCCATTCTGCCGCGAACTCGACGCAATTGGAGCGATCCACGATGCTCGATCCCGCCGTCCCGATCCCCCTGCCAACCGCCCGCGGCAACGCCGCCAGTCCGCGGCCAGAGCAGCCCGACGATCCCCTGCGCAGCGCGGCTCAGGCCCTGGAGTCGAGTTTCCTCGCGGTGATGCTCGACGCCGGAGGGCTCGGCGCCCCGCGCGGCAGCTTTGGCGGCGGAATCGGTGAAGAGCAGTTCGCCTCCTTCCTCACTGAAGCCTATGCGCGGGAAATGGTGCAGCGGGGCGGAATCGGGCTTGCCGAAACGCTCTTCGAGGCATTGAAGGACCGCGCTGATGTCCGCGCGTGAGACCGACCGCCTGAGCCGCGCCATGGCGGCGCTGCTCGAGCGCGAGGCCGACGCCCTGCGCCGCGGCGCCTTCGATCGCCTTGCCCCTCTGCTGGTCGAAAAGGAGCGGCTCGCCGAAAGGCTCGCAGCCGCGCCGTCCGCTGCGCGGCCCGATGGCCCCGCAGCGGTGCGGCTGCGCGCGGCCGCCGCGCGCAATGACGTGATGCTGCAGGCTGCGATTGACGGGATGCGTCGCGGGGCGGAGCGAATCGGGGCGCTTGCCGACGTTTCGCGGAACCTGCAGACCTATGACGACACCGGCCGTCGCCGCAGCCTCGGGGCGCAGCGCCCGTCCTCGGAGCGTCGCGCCTGAGGGTGACCCAGCGTCACGCTTCGAAGCGCGCCCGCCATCGGCCAAGGGTCAGGCATTGCACGGATCAGCCGCCGAACAGCCTGTGCCAGAAGCGGCTCAGCCGGCCCCTGGCCGCGTCGCGCCGTTCGCCAATGCTGTCGACGAAGGGCTCCACCCGTTTTTCACGGAACCGCCGCAGCGAGAAATAGAGCCACGCCGCAAGCCCGAACAGAAGCACGAAGCCGATGATTCGCGTCCAGGGTATGATGGTGACTTCCGGCCCCGCCACCGCGCGCAGCCGCAGCACGTTGGGATAGATCGAGAAGAGCTGGCTGCGGATCCCGTAATAGGTCACGGCGATCCAGCGCGGATCGTCCGAGGTCGAGATCAGGTTGCGGGCCCGGGCCTGCATGTCCGCAGAGTTGAACTTGAAGTAGGGCGGCCAGATCCAGCCGGTGTCCTCGTTCCGGAACACCCGCTCACGACCGGAGGGCCGCAGAGTCTCGATGTAGCGGACATCGCGGGCACCCGATTCCTCCATGCCAGAAGGCACGGAGGCGTAGAACATGCGGTTGAGGCCGAGGGTCTCCAGCCGGGTGTCGACCCCGACGACCCGCACCACGTCGTGGCGTGGGAGGGTGTAGTACAGGATCGAGCCCCCGACGACGATGAGCAGGATCAGGAGCGTCCATTTGAACGTGCGCATGCGGTCGCCTCCCAGGCAAGGGCCGCGGATGGCCCTGTTCGCAGGGTTCGCTCTGCCATAGCATCATCCCATGCGCCCGGGCCACCGCAACCTGATCACCGATGTCGCAGGGCTGCGCGTGGGCAACGCGGCGGACCCGGTGGTGAAGACCGGTGTCACGGTGCTCGTGGCCGATGCGCCGTTCACCGCGGCGGTGCATGTGATGGGCGGCGCGCCCGGCACCCGGGAGACCGATCTGCTCGCTCCCGACCGGCATGTGCAGGAGGCCGACGCGCTGGTGCTCTCCGGCGGCTCCGCGCTGGGGCTCGCTGCGGCCTCGGGCGTGGCCGATGCG
>PUNI01000175.1 GCA_003551745.1 Paracoccaceae bacterium
ATCAGCGGCGAGCCCGCGCCCGGCCGCGCCTCGGGCACCGCGCTGGACGCCATGGAGGAGGTGGCCGAAGCGACGCTGCCCCCCGGCTTCGCGCTGGAATGGACCGGCACCGCCCTGCAGGAGCGCGAGGCCGCGGGCCAGACCGCCGTGATCCTCGCGCTCGCGGTGCTCTTCGCCTATCTCTTCCTCGTCGCGCTTTATGAAAGCTGGACGATCCCGGTGCCGGTGCTGCTGTCGGTGGCCTTCGGCGTCGCCGGGGCGATGCTGGCGCTGCTGGTGGCGGGGCTGCCCTTCAACATCTACGCCCAGATCGGCCTAGTGGTGCTGCTCGCGCTGGCGGCCAAGAACGCGATCCTGATCGTCGAGTTCGCCAAGGCCCGGCGCGAAGCCGGGCAGGGCATTGTCGAGGCTGCGATCTCGGGCGCGCATGCGCGCTTCCGGGCGGTGATGATGACGAGCTTTGCCTTCATTGCCGGGCTGATCCCGCTGGTCACCGCACAGGGCGCCTCCGAACTGTCTCGCCGGGCGGTCGGCACCGGCGTCGCCGGCGGCATGCTGACGGCGGCGCTGGTCGGCATCTTCGTGATTCCGGCCCTGTATGTGGCCGCCCAGTCGCTGCGGGAAGCAGCCAAGGAAGGGCAGTTCGGCCGAGCTCTCGATTCCTTGCGCCGTCTGTCGCTGCGCAAGGGGCCCTGAACGGCTCTGCCATATTGATATCGCGCCCTGCCACAGACCTCCGTGGGAGGGTCCGTGCTCACGGAGGAAGACGCAGACCGTTGTATCGCTCTCGCACGCCTGAACCGTGCGCGGGGCAAGCTTGGAGAACCGCTCCTGGGCCCGCAGGCGGCGAAGAGGTGCCGCCCGTGCGACGGGAGGCTCTCCGAGGATGCTCAGCATGCTATGCGGCGAGTGCATCGGTCGGCTCCCCGCCCTGTTCGACAAGGTTGCCCCTTGCGACCTACTCGACGGTCGGCCGGTGCTCGCCCGCGGCCCGCCAACTGCAGAGCCGCTTCCGGTCTTCGTTCGATGCCTCCCGCTGCTGCGTCGACGAGAACCGCGGATGGATCGCTGGCCGCGTCACCGGTGCCGTCTCAACCTGCGGAGCACGTCCGCGTAGTCGCGTGCGGCCTCGATGCTGCCGGCCTGGATGTAGTGCCGCTCGGCGGTCCCACGATCGCTGTGCGCCAGAACCGGGGCGATTACGCGCGCGGCGGCGGGCGACGCGCGAGCCAGCGTCGTCGCCGCGGCGTCCCGGAAGAAATGCGGCGGGATGCGCACGCCGGTCAAGCGGGAGGTGATGTCGGGGATCCTCCGGCCGATGTAGCTGTATCCCATCGGGGCGCCCTCGTTGCCGACCCAGAGCAGGTCGTGGCGGTGCCCCCCGCGATCCATCAGGAACGGCCGCGTTGCCTCGACATAGCGCCGCAGGAGCTTGGACGCCGGTTCCGGGATGTCGGCTTCCCAGGGCCGGCCGGACTTTGTCAGCTCCTCGGGGAGCGCGACCGACAGGGTCGCGGGGCCGATCAGCAGTGAATGTCCGATCCTCAAACCGCTGAAGGCACGGTGCCGCATCGGCACCATCGCCAGCAACGCTATCATTGCCCCGTCGCGCTGGCGGACCGCGCGCTGCAGTGGGGTGGGGGCCGCCTCGGCCTCAGGGCCGGCATGACGGAGGCCGGCCTCCAGCAGGATCTGGCTCGACAGAATGCGTCCAGCCTTGCGGCCCGGGTCCCCCCGTCCGGCGGCCTGCGCGAGTCCGTTGCGCAGACGCCGATGGGCGGACCAGTCGGCATCGGGGGCGGCGGCAGCGAGGACCCGCAGCACGTTGGTGAAAAAGATCGCCCGGCTCGTAGGCTGAAGGGGTTGCATCGCCTCCAGCCAGGTCCGCATCCTGGGCAGGGTGGCGCGCAAGGCCGGGTGGATGTTCAGCGCCGCAGGGTCTTCGCGGCGCAGCCATTCGAGCCAGCGGCCATATGCGCTGACATACATCCGCGCCGACGAATCGCGCAGATGCGCCAGCGCGCCGCGGTCGTCAAAGGGGCCTCCCCTCTGGCGGAGCGCCAGCCACAGGGTGCGATCGGCCTGGGGCCAGTCTTCGAGGGGCATTGACTGTCTCATGGCCTGATGCGCCTCTTTGTTGCTAGGACCTCACCGTAGGCCGCGAGCGCCGAGCGCGTCTCCATCCCCGAGTAGAGGTCGATGGTGCGGCTGACCGAGGAATGGCCGAGCAGCCGGCGGACGGCCTCGTAGCTCCCCGGCTTCGCGTCCAGCCAGACCATCGCAGCGAGGTGGCGGAACAGGTGGGGGTTCATGGCAATCCCCAGTTCCTTGCGGATGCGGTTGGACAATCGAGTTCCGAAGGTGCTCTCGGCGATCGGCCCCGTGCCATCCCGGCGCGGGAACAGCCAGGGCGTGCCGGCCGGGCACAGCAGCGGCGCGCGATCGGCCAGATGCCGGTCGAGCATCTTGCGCAGATCAGGGGGAAGCTCGAAGGCGAGGGGCTGGTCGTTCTTGACCTCCCCCTCCTCCTCGAAGACGAGGAACACCCTGCGGTCGCCGGGCCGCTGGAGATTGCGATCGATCCGGATCCCGGAGAGGTTCCTGATGCGGATCGGGCAGAGCAGCAGGAGCGCGATCGCCAGCGCGTCCTCCCGCGCGAGTGCCGCCGCCTTGGGCCGGCGCTTGTGCGCCGTGCGCAGCAGCTGCGCGGGGAGCTCCAGCAGCCGGCGCAGGGTCCGCTCCTCTCGCAGGACGCGCAGCCGCGCGCGGTTCTTCCGCGTCATGCCCGTCTGTGGCGGCAGC
>PUNI01000055.1 GCA_003551745.1 Paracoccaceae bacterium
AACCCGCGCTCGACCGTTGGCACGGTGACCGAGATCCACGATTATCTGCGCCTTCTCTTCGCCCGGGCCGGCACCCCGTACAGCCCCGCCACCGGCCAGCCGATCGAGGCGCAGCAGGTCCAGGACATGGTCGACCGGATCATGGCGATGGAGGAGGGCACGCGCGCCTATCTGCTCGCCCCCATCGTGCGTGATCGCAAGGGCGAGTATCGCAAGGAATTCCTCGAACTGCGCAAGCAGGGCTTCCAGCGGGTGAAGGTGGACGGGGCATTCCACGAGCTGGACGACCCGCCCGCGCTCGACAAGAAGTTCCGCCACGACATCGACGTGGTGGTGGACCGGCTGGTCGTGCGCGAGGGTCTGGAGACGCGGCTTGCCGACAGCTTCCGCACCGCGCTCGACCTTGCCAGCGGGATCGCCGTGCTGGAGACCGCGCCGACCGAGGGCGAGCCGGAGCGGATCACCTTTTCGGAGAATTTCGCCTGCCCGGTGAGCGGCTTCACCATCGCCGAGATCGAGCCGCGCCTGTTTTCCTTCAACGCGCCATATGGCGCCTGTCCGGCCTGCGACGGGCTGGGTGTGGAGGTGTTCTTCGACGAACGCCTCATCGTGCCCGACGCCGCGCTCAGCCTTCTGAAGGGAGCGGTGGCGCCCTGGGCGAAGTCGAAGTCGCCCTATTTCGTGCAGACGATCGAGGCGCTGGCGAAACACTACGGTTTCTCGACCCGGACCGCCTGGCGCGACCTGCCCGAGGCGGTGCGCAACGTCATCCTGCGCGGCTCGGGCGGCGAGGAGATCGCCTTCCGCTATGATGAGGGCGGCCGCGTCTACAAGGTCAGCCGGGCATTCGAGGGGGTGATCCCCAACATGGAACGGCGCTGGCGCGAGACCGACAGCGCCTGGATCCGCGAGGAATTCGAGCGCTATCAGAACAACCGGCCCTGCGGCGCCTGCGGCGGCTATCGGCTGAAGCCCGAGGCGCTGGCGGTCAGGATCGGCGGGCTGCACATCGGCCAGGTCAGCGAGATGTCGATTCGCGAGGCGCTGGCCTGGGTGCAGGGGGTACCCGACGCGCTCTCGAAGCAGAAGAACGAGATCGCCCGCGCGATCCTGAAGGAGATCCGCGAGCGGCTGGGCTTCCTCGTCAACGTCGGCCTCGATTACCTCACCCTCTCGCGCGGCGCCGGCACGCTCTCGGGCGGCGAGAGCCAGCGGATCCGTCTGGCGAGCCAGATCGGCAGCGGGCTGACAGGCGTGCTCTATGTCCTCGACGAACCCTCGATCGGGCTGCACCAGCGCGACAACGACCGTCTGCTGACCACGCTGAAGAACCTGCGCGACCAGGGCAACACGGTGCTGGTGGTCGAGCATGACGAGGAGGCGATCCGCGAGGCCGACCATGTCTTCGACATCGGCCCCGGTGCGGGGGTGCATGGCGGGCGCGTGGTCAGCCAGGGCACGCCGGCCGAGGTGGCGGCCGATCCGGCCTCGATCACCGGCCAGTATCTGTCCGGCACCCGCTCCATCCCGGTGCCGCAGACGCGCCGCGCGGGCAACGGCAAGACGCTGACGGTGGTGCGGGCCACCGGCAACAACCTCAAGGACGTCACCGCCGAGATCCCGCTGGGCCGATTCGTCTGCGTCACCGGCGTGTCGGGGGGCGGCAAGTCGACGCTGACCATCGAGACGCTGTTCAAGACCGCCTCGATGCGGCTGAACGGAGCCAGGCAGACGCCGGCGCCCTGCGAGACGATCAAGGGTCTCGAGCATCTCGACAAGGTCATCGACATCGACCAGCGCCCGATCGGCCGCACCCCCCGCTCCAACCCGGCGACCTATACCGGCGCCTTCGGCCCGATCCGCGACTGGTTCGCGGGGCTCCCCGAGGCACGGGCGCGCGGCTACAAGCCCGGGCGCTTCAGCTTCAACGTCAAGGGCGGGCGCTGCGAGGCGTGTCAGGGCGACGGCGTGCTCAAGATCGAGATGAACTTCCTGCCCGATGTCTACGTCACCTGCGAGACCTGCAAGGGCAAGCGTTACAACCGCGAGACGCTGGAGGTGCTGTTCAAGGGCAAGTCGATCGCCGATGTGCTCGACATGACCGTGGAGGAGGCGCAGGGCTTCTTCGCGGCGGTGCCGGCGATCCGCGAGAAGATGGATGCGCTGGCGCAGGTGGGGCTCGGCTACATCAAGGTGGGCCAGCAGGCGACCACGCTGTCGGGCGGCGAGGCGCAGCGGGTCAAGCTCGCCAAGGAACTCTCACGCCGCTCGACCGGGCGAACGCTCTACATCCTCGACGAGCCGACGACGGGCCTGCATTTCGAGGATGTGCGGAAACTCCTCGAGGTGCTGCACGCGCTGGTCGAGCAGGGCAACACCGTGGTGGTGATCGAGCACAACCTCGATGTGATCAAGACCGCCGACTGGATCATCGACATCGGCCCCGAGGGCGGCGATGGCGGCGGGCGGATCGTTGCGACGGGCACGCCGGAAGAGGTGGCCGGGGTGGAGACGAGCCACACCGGCCGCTACCTGCGCCCGCTGCTGACATCACGACGGACGGCCGCGGAGTAATCTGCCCCCGGGGCGGACGCAGCCTCGGGGGAATCGAGCCCCCTCGGCTGAGGCGCGCTGGCGAATACCGGGGGCGCAGGTCAGGCCCTTGCAGCGCGCAGGGTCAGGACTTGCGCAAGCCGCAGGTGTTGATGCCGAGCAGGCTGTAGAGGCCGCAGGTGCCTAGCAGCCCCGTCGCCAGCGGCACGATGCCGATCAGGTAGAGCCAGCGCAAATTGGCCTCGGGGTTGAGGAAGAAAGCCGCGATCAGCGCGAGGCCGACGATAATGCGCAGCGCGCGGTCGATGGTGCCGACGTTTCGGGCGAACATGGGAATCTCCTTCGGGTTGTGCCCGAAGCCATAACATAACATTCGCGCCCGCGAATGCGACATCGCGGCACGGCCGCCGTCTCCGGCTTTCCGCCGGTCCATGCGGCGCTGACGGTGTCGCGCGCAGGCTGCGGACCGCTGATCGTCCCCGGGTCCAGCAAACGGCTGGCCATCCGGGCGGCAGGGGCGCGGCGACGCGACACGGGGCCTCACGCAGGGCACCGACGTCGGCCGGCAGGCCGCGCCCCAGCTGCATGGCACTCGCCTCTTTCCTCCGCAAAAGCGCTGGCCGGGCGCCCACGCTCGGCGAGGCGCCCGGTTTCTTCCCAATGACGGACTCGCTCCAGGTGACGCTCCATCAAGCGTCTTGCGGGCGGAAACGGTGCGCCGGTCCCGTGCCGCCTGGCGGCGGGGGTCTGCCGGCGCCGGATCAGGCGCGGGCGGCGTCGTCTGCGCCAGTCTTGTCTGCGCCAGTCTTGCCGCTCGACTCGCCCTTGTCGCCGGGCTGGGGCTTGCTGCTCCAGCCGATCAGACGATAGGCGGGGCAATGGCCGATGGCGGCGGTGGCGAGCGGGACAAGGCCGATCCAGAACACCCAGCGCCAGGCGAGTTCCGGCAGCAGATAGAACATCGCGATCAGTACGGCGCCGACGACGCCGCGCAGGACACGGTCGAGCATGCTCATGTTGCAGGTGGGCATTGAGTCCTCCATGTTACTGATTTCATGTTATTATCGTTTCGCGGAGATGGGCGGCGCCCGGCCAGCCTGCAAGGGACGCTCACGCAGCTGTCAGGCCGTGCGCGTGGGTGTTGCCGCCGGTGTCAGGACGCGCCGTAACCGCCGGCCGTGGGCGGAATCACGGTGATGGTCTCGCCGGCCTCCAGCACTGTCTGGGCGCAGGCGGGCAGGGTCTCCTCGGTCCCGTCCCGTCGCCGCACGAGGGTGCGGCCGGGCTGGCCGTCGCCCCCGCCGGCAAGCCCGCGCGGCGGGTGGCTGCGGTGCGAGGCGAGCATTGCGCAATCCATCCGTTCCAGAAATCGCAGCCGGCGCAGCGTGCCGTCGCCGCCGGGATGGGCACCGGGGCCGCCGGAGCCGGGGCGGAGCGCGAACTCCTCGAGCAGCACGGGGAAGCGCAGTTCCAGCACCTCGGGGTCGGTGAGGCGCGAGTTGGTCATGTGGACATGCACGCCCGGGGTGCCGGCAAAGCCTTGGCCGGAGTTGGTGCGGCCGGCGGGGGAGCCGGAGCAGATCGTCTCGTAATACTGGTGCTGGGCATTGCCGAAGGTGAGGTTGTTCATCGTCCCCTGGCTGCCCGCGATGGCGCCGAGGGCCTGGAACAGGGCGTTGGTGACGTGCTGCGAGGTCTCGACATTGCCGGCCACCACAGCGCGGGGGTAGTCCGGCGCCAGCATGGAGCCGCGGGGGATGATGATGCGGATGGGGCGCAGGCATCCGGCGTTCATGGGGATTGCCGACTCCACCATGACGCGAAAGACATAGAGGACGGCGGCGCGGGTCACCGGCTCGGGGGCATTGAAGTTGTTTTCCTGCGCCTCGGAGGTTCCCGTGAAGTCCACCGTGGCGGTGCGGGCGTCGCGGTCCACGGTGATGCTCACCCGGATGGTCTGGCCGGTGTCGGTGGGGTACGTCGCTTCGCAGTCGGACAACCGGCCGATCAGACGGCGGACTTCCTCGGCGGCGTTGTCCTGCACATGGGCCATGTAGGCCTGCACCACGTCGAGGCCGAAATCCTGAACCATCCGGCGCAGTTCGGCGATGCCCCGGGCGTTGGCGGCCACCTGGGCCTTGAGGTCGGCGATGTTCTGGCCGGGGTTGCGGCAGGGGTGGGGGTGGTCGGTGAGGAGTTTCCGCAGCGCGTCTTCGCGGAAACTGCCGCGGGAGACGAGGCGGAAGTTGTCGATGAGCACGCCTTCTTCTTCAACGGTGGTGGCGAGCGGGGTCATGGAGCCCGGCGCGGTGCCGCCCACATCTGCGTGGTGGCCGCGGGCGGCGACCCAGAACAGGATCTCCGCCTCCGCATCGTCGAACACCGGCGTGCAGACGGTGATGTCGGGCAGATGCGTGCCGCCGTTGTAAGGCGCGTTCAGCGCGAAGACGTCGCCGGGGTGGATGTCGCCGGCGTTCAGCCGGATCACCGTTTCCACGCTGCGGTCCATGGAGCCCAGATGCACGGGCATGTGCGGGGCGTTCGCGACCAGTGCGCCCTCGGCATCGAACACCGCGCAGGAGAAATCGAGCCGCTCCTTGATGTTGACCGACTGCGCGGTCTTCTGGAGCGCGACGCCCATCTGCTCGGCGATGTTCATGAAGAGGTTGTTGAACACCTCGAGCAGTACCGGGTCGGCCCGGGTTCCGATCGCCTCGTCACGCCGCATCCGCTCGTGGCGGGTCAGCAGCACGTGGTCGCGCGGGGTGATGCGCGCCTCCCAGCCGGGCTCGACGACGATGGTCTGGTTGGCCTCGATGATCAGCGCGGGCCCGCGCAGGCGGTGGCCGGGGGCGAGCCCCTCGCGGCGGAACACGGCGGCGTCCCGCCAGGCGCCGCCGGTGAAGACGGGGGTGGTGCGGTCGCTCGCCGGGCGGGCGGCTGGCGCGTCGTGTTCGGGCTCGGGGTCGGCGGCGGGGGTGGCGTCGGCGCCCTCGATCTCGGCGGCCTCGACGATCAGGCGCTTTTCCGGGGCGGTGAAGCCGAACTGCGCCTTGTGGGCGGCATCGAAGGCGTCGCGGGCGGCGGCAAGGTCGCCCTCGAAAGGGATCGGCAGCGCGGTGTCGGTGCCCTCGATCCGCAGGTGCAGGAGCGCGCGGGTGGTGGTGTCGGAAGTGTCCAGCCCCTCGGCCGCCAGTTCTTCCAGAACCTCCGCCCGCAGGGCCTCCAGCGTTTCGTAGATCCGGGGGCGGCTTGCGTCCTCCAGCACCACCTCCAGCGCCTGCTGCTTCGCCGTCGCCACGCGGGCGAGCCCGATGCCATAGGCCGAGAGGAGGCCCGAGAGCGGGTGGATCAGCACCGACTCCATCCCCAGCGCATCCGCGACGAGGCAGGCGTGCTGCCCGCCGGCGCCGCCGAAGCTGTTGAGCAGATAGCGGGTGACGTCATAGCCGCGCTGCACCGAGATCTTCTTGATGGCGTTCGCCATGTTCTCGACCGCGATGCGGATGAAGCCCTCGGCGATCTCTTCGGCGCTCTTGCCCTCCCGTTCGGCGGTCTCGGCGAATTTGCCGGCCACCGCATCGCGGTCGAGGGGCTGGTCCTGGCCTGGGCCGAAGATGGCCGGGAACAGGTCGGGGTTGAGTTTGCCCAGCATCACGTTGGCGTCCGTCACCGTCAGCGGCCCGCCGCGGCGGTAGCAGGCGGGTCCGGGGTCGGCGCCGGCCGAATCGGGGCCGACGCTGAACCGGCCCGGATCGGCATGCAGGATCGAGCCGCCCCCGGCGGCCACGGTGTGCACCCGCAGCATCGGCGCGCGCATCCGAACGCCGGCCACCTCGGTGTCCAGCGCGCGCTCGTAGTCGCCGGCGAAATGGGCGACATCGGTGGAGGTGCCGCCCATGTCGAAACCGATCACCTTGGGAAAGCCCGCGATCGCCGCGGTCTGGGCCATCCCGACGACACCGCCCGCCGGGCCCGACAGGATCGCGTCCTTGCCCTGGAAGCGTTCGGCCGCCGTCAGCCCGCCCGAGGACATCATGAACTGCAGGCTCGGCCCCGCCTCGCCGGGCGCGGTCGCGCCGAGCGCCTGCGCCACCCGCGCCACGTAGCGGCCGAGGATCGGCGAGAGATAGGCGTCGACCACGGTGGTGTCGCCCCGGCCCACCAGCTTGATCAGCGGGCTCACCTCGTGGCTCACCGAGACCTGGCCGAAGCCCATGGCGCGCACATGGTCGGCCAGCCGTCGCTCGTGCCCGGGGTTCTTCCAGGCGTGCATCAGCACGATGGCGATGGCGTCGATACCGGCGTCCTTCACCTCGGCGAGCGGCGCGTCGAGGGTGGCGAGGTTCAGCCCGGTTTCCACGCTTCCATCGGCGAAGAGCCGCTCCTCGACCTCGATCACCCGCTCGTAGAGCTGTTCGGGCAGCACGATCTCCTTGGCGAAGATGTCGGGGCGGGCCTGATAGCCGATGCGCAGCGCGTCGCGGAACCCGCGGGTGATCAGGAGCGCGGTGCGGTCGCCCTTGCGCTCCAGAAGCGCGTTTGTGGCTACCGTCGTGCCCATCCGCACGATTCCGATGCGGGCGGGACCGACCGCACCGCCCAGAAGCTGGCGGATCCCTTCGATCGCGGCATCCTCATAGGCCTCGGGGTTTTCCGACAGGAGTTTCAGGGGATGCAGCTTGCCGTCGGGGGCGCGGCCGATAACGTCGGTGAAGGTGCCGCCGCGGTCGATCCAGAAATCCCATCGCGCATGCTCCGACATCTTCCATCCCCCGGCACGTCTCGAAAGCAATTTGTTGACAAAATGGCAGCGTAAGGTCAAGCTGTGATCGGGGCCGGCGTCAGACCGGCCCGGCAAACCGCGCGGGGCCCCTGCGCCCGCGCCCCATCAGGGAGAACCCCCATGACCCTTCGCTTCCCCGCCGTGCTTGCCGCCGCCACGCTGGCGGCCACGCCGCTGGCGGCGCAGACCGCCTGGGACATGCCCACCCCCTATGGCGATACCGTCTTCCATACCGTCAACATCATGCAGTTTGCCGACGAGGTGCGCGCGGCGACCGACGGCGGGCTCGACATCACCGTGCATTCCGCGGGCTCGCTGTTCGGCCATCCGGAGATCAAGGACTCGGTGCGCCGCGGCCTTGCCCCCATCGGCGAGATCCTGATGTCGCGGCTCGCCAACGAGGATCCGGTGTTCGAGGTCGACTCGATCCCCTTCCTCGCCGCCTCCTATGACGAGGCCGAGGCGCTGTGGGGCGCCTCCCGTGGCGCCGTCGAGGATCTGCTCGCCGCGCAGGGGCTGACGCTGCTCTTTGCCGTGCCCTGGCCGGGGCAGAGCCTGTTCCTCGACGAGGCGGTGGAGGACCCGGCCGGCCTGCAGGGCAAGAGCTTCCGCGCCTATAACGCTGCCACCGAGCGGATGGCCGAGCTGCTGGGCATGACCCCGACCCAGGTCGAGGCCGGCGACATCCCCACCGCGTTCGCCACCGGGCGGGTGGAAGCCATGATCACCTCGCCCTCCACCGGCGTCTCCTCCCAGGCCTGGGATTTCACCTCGCACTACATCGACGTGCAGGCCTGGCTGCCGAAGAACATGGTGTTCGTGAACACCCAGATGTTCGAGGCTCTCCCGGAAGACCAGCAGGCCGCGCTGCTCGAGGCCGCCGCCGCCGCCGAGGCCCGCGGCTGGGAGATGTCGCAGGAGGAGACCGCCACGCAGATCGCCGTGCTGGAGGAGAACGGCATGGTGATCTCTGAGCCGGGCGAGGCCATGCAGGCCGCGCTCGAGGAGGTCGGCGCCACCATGACCGAGGAGTGGCTGGCCCGGGCCGGCGACGCCGGGCAGGCGGTTATCGACGCCTACACGGGCATGGCGAACTGACGGACGGCACAAGGGCGGGTCCGCCGTGGCCCGCCCGTATTCCGTTTCCGCAAGGCTCCCGCCCCGAATGCCGGGTGACGGCATCCGGGCGGGGCTGAACCGGCTTTCCTTGACCCCGGGGGATCGTCCATGCGCAGGCTGCTCGATGCGATCTACGGCGCGGCCATGGTTGCGGCCTGCCTCTCGATGCTCGCCATCGCGGGGCTGGTGGGCGTGCAGGTCGGCGGCCGCATCCTCGACCGGTTGCTGGTCTGGGCGGGGGCGAGCCCGCTCGGCATCCAGGTGCCGTCGCTGGCCGAGATTGCCGGTTTCCTCTTCGTCGGCGCAGCCTTCCTCGCCCTGCCGTCTACCCTGCGCGCGGGAGGCCATGTGCGGGTGACGCTCGCCCTCAAGCTTGCGGGCCCGCGGGTGGGGCGCGTTCTCGCCGGGGTGGTGCTGGCCCTCGCCCTTGCGCTCGCCGTCTTCGCGACCTGGCACAGCGGGGCGCAGGCGCTCGACTCCTACGCCTTCAACACGATGTCCTTCGGCCGGGTGCGGGTGCCGCTGTGGATCCCGCAATCGGTGATGACGCTGGGCCTCGGCCTCTTCGCGCTGGCCCTGGCCGATGAACTCTGGCAGGTGCTGCGCGGCCGCACCCCGGCCTTCCGCGCCGCCGAGATCGGCCGCGAGGAGGAGGCGGGGCGATGACGATCGGCCTCTTGTCGCTGATCCTGGTCGTCGTGCTCTTTGCCTGCCTGCTCCTGGGCCTCTGGGTGGGGTTCGCCCTGATGGCGGTGGCCTGGGTGGCGATGGAGCTGGCCACGCCGGCCCCCGCCGGCGCCGTCTTCGCCACCAAGGTCTGGGGCTCGCTGACGCTGTGGGACCTGACCGCGCTGCCGATGTTCGTCTGGATGGGCGAGATCCTCTATCGCTCGCGGCTGTCGTCGGACATGTTCCGCGGCCTCGCACCCCTGACCCGGCGCCTGCCCGGCGGGCTTCTGCACGTCAACATCATGGGCTGCGCGCTCTTCGCCGCCGTATCGGGCTCCTCGGCGGCGACCACCGCCACGGTGGGGCGTATGTCGCTGCCGGAACTCAGGGCGCGCGGCTACGACCCGTCGATGGCCATCGGCACGCTCGCGGGGGCCGGCACCTTCGGCTTCCTGATCCCGCCCTCGATCATCCTGATCGTCTATGGCGCGGCCACCGAGCAGTCGATCGCGCGGCTGTTCTTAGCGGGCGTCCTGCCCGGGCTGATGCTGGCGGCGATGTTCGCAGGCTATGTCATGCTCTGGTCGGCGCTGAACCGCCACCGCATGCCGCCGCCCGACCCGCGCCCGTCGCTGGCCGAGCGGCTGAAGGCGGCGGCGCTCCTGCTGCCCACCGTGGCGCTGATCGTTGCCGTGATCGGCTCCATCTATGCCGGGCTCGCCGCGCCCACCGAGGCCGCCGTGGTGGGCGTTGCCGGCGCGCTCGCGATCGCGGGCGTCAGCGGCGGGCTCTCACGCGAAAGCTTCGTGGCCGCCATGACCGGTGCCGCGCGCACCACCTGCATGATCGCCTTCATCCTCGCCGGCGCCTCGTTCCTGACCGTGGCGATGGGCTTCACCGGCATCCCGCGCGCGCTTGCAGCCTGGATCGGCGAGATGGGCCTGTCGCCCTACGCCCTGCTTGCGGCGCTTCTTCTCTTTTTCATCGTCCTCGGCTTCTTCCTCGACGGCATCTCGCTCGTGGTGCTGACGACCTCGGTGATCCTGCCGATGGTGCTCGCCGCCGGCATCGATCCGATCTGGTTCGGCATCTTCCTGGTGCTGGTGGTGGAGATGAGCCAGATCACCCCGCCGGTCGGCTTCAACCTCTTCGTGTTGCAGTCGATCACCGGGCGCGGCATCTTCGAGATCGCCCGCATGGCGCTGCCGTTCTTCCTGATCCTGGTGGTCGCCACCGCCATCCTCACCATCTTCCCGGAGATCGCCCTGTGGCTTCCCGACCAGATGCTCAGCCGCCGGTGAGGGAGCCGGCGCGCGACCCGCTGGCGCAGGTCGGCCCGGTCGTCTCCTCGGCGCATCTTGCCCGCTCCAGCCTGCCGGCGCTGTCCGAGATGGAGTTCGCGCTGACGATGTCGCACCACGCGTTCCAGCGCTGGATGGTGCGCTGCATGGTGGCCGCCGGCGGGCCGGCGATGTCGCCGCTGGAGGTGCTGATCCTCCATCTCGTCCACCACCGCGAGCGGCCGAAGACGCTGGCCGACATCTGCCTGGTGCTGAACATCGAGGACACACATCTGGCGAATTACGCGGTGAAGAAGCTCGCCGGCCACAGGCTGGTGGCGCCGGGGCGCAAGGGCAAGGAGAAGACAGTCGCGATCACCCAGGCGGGCGCGGCGCTCTGCACGCGCTATGGCGAGGTGCGCGAGGCGCTTCTGGTGCGCGCGGCCACGCGGCTCGGCATCGACGCGGCCGAGATGAGCCGGCTGGCCGCGCTGCTGCGGATGCTCTCGGGCAGCTACGATCAGGCCGCGCGGGCGGCGGCGGCCTTGTGAGCGCTCTGGCCTGGCTGGCCCGCAACGGTCGCTGGGTGCTGCCGGCGGGGCTGATCACCGGCATCGCGATCCCGCCGCTGGCCCGCGCCTTCGAGCCGCTGATCGTGCCGCTGATCGCCGCGCTCCTGTTCCTCGCCGCCCTGCGCATCGGTCCCGATGCCGCCCGGCCGCGGGCGCGGGAGGTGCCGGGCGCTCTGCTGCTGACGGGCGCCCTGCAGCTTGCCGCGCCGCTGGCCGCGATCGTGCTCCTTGCTGCCCTCGGCTGGCTCGGCCATCCGGTGGCGCTCGGCGTGGTGCTGGTGCTGGCGGCGGCACCGATCACCGGATCGCCGGGCCTTGCGATCCTCACCGGCGCCGATCCGGCCCCGGCATTGCGGCAACTGGTGCTCGGCACGGCGCTGCTGCCGCTCACGGCGCTGCCGGTCTTCGCACTGCTGCCGGTCTTCGCCGATCCGGGCCAGACACTGATGGCGGCGCTGCGGCTGATGGCGATCGTGGCGGTGGCGGGTGGCGGCGGTTTCCTGCTGCGCTGGCTGGTGCCGCGGCTGGCCGGGCCACAGGCCGCGGTGGGGATCGACGGGCTGACCGCGCTCGGCATGGGGCTGGTGGTGATCGGCCTCACCTCGGCCATCGGCCCGGCGATCCTGGCGCTCGACCCGCTCCTGTGGCTCTGCCTCGCCGCGGTCTTCGCGCTCAACTTCGGCAGCCAGATCGTCGCCTGGTCGGTACTGAGGGCCGGCGGCGCGGGACCGCGCGCGGCCCCGCTCGCCATCGTGGCCGGAAACCGCAATCTCGCGCTCTTCCTCGGCGCGCTGCCGCCCGAGACGGTGCAGGCGCTGCTTCTCTTCGTCGGCTGCTACCAGATACCGATGTTCCTCACGCCGCTGCTCCTCTCCGGGCTCTACCGGCGTGGCCTCGCGCGGCTGTGAATGCGAAAGGCTCTGGTCAAGCCGGCGCGTCTGGTCCCACAGTGCCCCATGCGCGCCCTCCTTCCCCTTCTGCTGCTCGGCCTGCTCGCTGGCCCTGCCGCCCTGGCGCAGACGCCGGAGGCGGCAGCCCCCGCCGCCGGCTCTGTGCTCGTGACGGCCGGGGCCCTGTCGCCGGCGCCGCGGATCGGCCGGTTCCGCGTCCGCATGGACCCCGACCCGGCGGCGGCCGACCGGCCGCCCATTGCGCCGGCCGACACCTCGAGCGAGGCGCGTCTGCTGCGCGGCTGGGTGGCCGAGGGCAAGGCTGCGGGCCTCGCCGGCGTCTTCTACGACAACCGCGACGGCGGGCATTCGCGGCTGTCGCCCGAGCGATTCCCGCAACTGACCTTCGTCGCCTACGAGCCCGGGCTGGCCGAGCGGGGCTTCGACCGCGCACTCGCCCAGCAACTGCTGTTCCCGGGCCCGACGCTCGGCAACGCGTCGCTTGCCGTCACCAGCGGCGCGCTGTCGCGCAGCCTCCCGCGGCTCGCCATGACCAGTTCTGACGGGGCCGCGCATGCGCTCGTCGGCTACCTGCACGGCCATCTCTACATCTACCCCACGCATCGGGACATCGGTGCGCAGGATCTCCTGCCGGCGGCGCTTCCCTATTTCATCCCGACGGTGGGCTCCTCGGGCTCAGATCGCCCGTTCCTCGACGCGCTGGCGCTGGCTCTGGCGTCGCTCAGCCCGGAGACGCGCAGCCGGCTGGAGGCCGAAGGGCTGCTGGCGCCCGCGCTCAACATGCTGCTGCGGCGAAACCAGCGCGGCGTCACCGACTACGCCTCCGCTGCGGCCCACCCCGCCGCCTTCGAACGGGACCGGCTGCGCCCGGCCGCGATGATGTCGGCCGCCCAGGCCCTGTCTCCCGACGAGATCCCGCCGCTGGTGCTCCTTCAGGTCGAGGCGGAGAGCTTCGACGACGCGGCGGGCCTCGGCGGCCTCGGC
>PUNI01000353.1 GCA_003551745.1 Paracoccaceae bacterium
CCCGCCATTACGGCAGCTGGTCGGCCTTCGAGACGGCCATGACACGGGCCGCGCCCGGCACCCCCGACTGGGAGGAGCTTCTGAGCATCAACGGGGTTGGCGCGGTGATGGCGACCTCGCTGACAGCGGCCTTCCGCAACGAGGCGGAGCGGGCGCTGATCGACCGTCTGGTCAGGCATCTCGAGGTCGAGGAGGCCGCCCGCCCCGCCGCCGCCAGCGCCGTCGCCGGCAAGACGGTGGTCTTCACCGGCACGCTGGAGCGCATGACCCGGGCCGAGGCCAAGGCCCGGGCAGAGGCGCTGGGGGCGAAGGTGGCCGGCTCGGTCTCGGCGAAGACCGATCTCGTGATCGCCGGCCCCGGCGCCGGATCCAAGGCGAAGAAGGCCGCCGATCTGGGTGTCGAGACGATCGACGAGGAAGGTTGGCTCGCGCTGATCGGCCAGGCCTGACCGCGTGGCGGGCCGCCCCGAGCTCCTGTTTCCGCTCTTCGCTGGCCTCGAGACCCTGCCCGGCGTCGGCGCGGGCACCGCCCGCCAGCTCGCCGGCCTCGGGGTGGAAAGGCCGCGCGACCTGCTGTTCCTGCTGCCCCAGGCGGGCATCGACCGCAGCCGCCGCGCCACGATCCGCGAGCTGCGCCCGCCGGCCACCGCCACCGTCGAGGTCACGGTCGGCGGGCATTTCCCGCCCGTGCGCAAGGGCGGTCCCTACCGCATCCATGTCCGCGACGCGGCCACCGAGTTCCAGATCGTCTATTTCAACGCCGCCGGCGAGCGGCTGAAGGCGCTGTTGCCCAGTGGCCAGCGCCGCCTGGTCTCGGGCAAGCTCGACCTATTCGACGGCATCGCGCAGATGGTGCATCCCGACCATGTGCTGCGTCCCGAGGAGGCGGAGCGGCTGCCGGTCTACGAGCCGGTCTATCCGCTGTCGGGCCGGCTGACCCAGCGCGTCGTGGCGCGCGCCGTTGCCGCCGCCCTCGCGCGGGCGCCGTCACCGGAGGAATGGATCGACCCCGCGCTGAAGCGCCGCGAGGGCTGGCCGGACTGGCGCGATGCGGTGGCAACGGCGCACCACCCGTCGGGGCCGCAGAGCCTGTCGCCCGCCGATCCGGCCCGCCAGCGGCTGGCCTATGACGAACTGCTCGCCCATCAACTGACGCTGGCGCTCGCCCGGTCGCAGCGCAGGCGGGCGCCCGGCCTTGTCTCCCAGGCCAGCGGCCGGCTGCAGGCGCGGGTTCTCGCCGCGCTCGATTATGCCCCGACCCGCGCGCAGGCCCGCGCCGTCGAGGAGATCGCGGCAGACATGGCCCGGCCGGCGCGGATGAACCGGCTGCTGCAGGGCGATGTCGGCTCGGGCAAGACGCTGGTGGCGCTGCTGGCGCTGCTGATCGCGGTGGAGGCGGGCGGGCAGGGGGTGATGATGGCGCCGACCGAGGTGCTGGCGCGCCAGCATCTGGCGAGCCTCGCGCCGCTGGCCGCCGCCGCCGGCGTGCGGCTGGAGATCCTCACCGGCCGCGACAAGGGCGCCGAGCGGGCCGCCAAGCGCGCCGATCTGGCCTCCGGTGCCATCGGCATCCTCGTCGGCACCCATGCCGTGTTCCAGCCCGACGTGGTCTTCGCCGATCTGCGCCTCGCGGTGATCGACGAACAGCACCGCTTCGGCGTGGCGCAGCGCATGGCGCTCGGCGCCAAGGGACGGCAGGCCGATGTGCTGGTGATGACGGCCACGCCGATCCCGCGCAGCCTGGCGCTCGCCCAGTATGGCGACATGGATGTCTCGGTGCTGGACGAGAAGCCGCCGGGCCGCACCCCGGTGAAGACCGCGCTGGTCTCCGCCGCGCGGACCGATGAGGTGGTGGCGCATCTGGCCGAGGCGGTGGCCGCCGGCCGGCAGGCCTACTGGGTCTGCCCGCTGGTGGAGGAAAGCGAGGCGGTGGATCTGACCGCCGCCGAGGACCGGTTCCGCCATCTGCGCGCGGCATTCGGCGAGGGCATGGTGGGGCTGGTGCACGGCCAGATGCCACCGGCGGAGAAGGACGCCGCCATGGCCGATTTCGTCGCCGGCTGCAGCCGGGTTCTGGTAGCGACGACGGTGATCGAGGTCGGGGTGAACGTGCCCAACGCCTCGATCATGGTGATCGAGCGGGCCGAGATCTTCGGGCTCGCCCAGCTGCACCAGCTGCGCGGCCGGGTCGGTCGGGGGGCGGCGTCCTCCACCTGTCTGCTGCTCTACCAGCCGCCGCTGGGCGAGGCCGCCCGGCGCAGGCTGCATGTGCTGCGCGACACCGAGGACGGGTTCCGCATCGCCGAGGAGGATCTCGCGCTGCGCGGGGCGGGCGACCTGATCGGCACCGCGCAATCCGGCCTGCCACGGTTCCGCATCGCCGATCTGGAGCGTCAGGCCGGGCTGATGACCCTGGCGCAGACCGATGCGCGCAAGCTGCTGCACGAGGATCCCGCCCTCGTCACGCCACGCGGCACGGCCGCGCGCACCCTGCTGTGGCTGATGGAGCAGGACAAGGCGATCCGGCTGCTCGGCGTCGGCTGACGTAGTTCTCTTAATGTTCTATTTTGTTCTTGACCTGATCTGGCCGAAATGCGAACAAAGCATTAACAGATCGGAAGAGCCCCATGATCGCCAGACTTCGAAGCACACTGCTACGCTGTGCCCCCACGCTGGCTGAGGATGTTGCCGGCGTTGCTGCTCTGGCGGTGATGCTGGTCATCGGGCTGCATCTGCCGCTCTTCTTCTGAGATCCGTCGCGCTGTCCCGCGATGTCTGCCCCCTGGCCGCCCCCTCTCG
>PUNI01000445.1 GCA_003551745.1 Paracoccaceae bacterium
CACGGCCCCCTGCGCGGCCTCTGGCTGACGCTCCACCGGCTGGGCCGCTGCAACCCATGGGACGGATCCGGCCACGACCCGGTGCCGCCCACCATTCCACGAGAGCCCCGCCCATGATCCATGTCCGCCTGCCCGACGGCGCCACCCGCCCGCTTGCCCCCGCCAGCACCGCGGCCGACCTCGCCACCAGCATAGGCCCGAGCCTTGCCAGACGCACCGTCGCGGCGGTGGTGGACGGTCAGCTGGCCGATCTCTCGGCCCCCCTGCCCGACGGCGCGGCCGTGAAGCTTCTGCCTCGCGACGACCCCCGCGCGCTGGAGCTGATCCGCCACGATCTTGCCCATATCCTCGCCGAGGCGGTGCAGACCCTCTGGCCCGGCACCCGGACCGCCATCGGCCCGGCCATCGAGCACGGCTTCTATTACGATTTCGAGCGCGAGACCCCCTTCACCCCCGAGGACCTGCCGGCGATCGAGGCGAAGATGCGCGAGATCATCGCCGGCCGCACCCCGTTCAGGCGCGAGGAATGGACCCGCGACGCCGCCCGCGCCCATTTCGAGGCCGCCGGCGAGCGCTGGAAGCGCGCCCTCCTCGACGCCATCCCCGAGGACCAGCCGATCACGATCTACCGGCAGGGCGCCTGGCTCGACCTCTGCCGCGGCCCGCACATGCGCCACACCGGCGATGCGGGCACCGCCTTCCGGCTCACCCGCGTGGCCGGCGCCTATTGGCGGGGCGATGCGAAGAACCCGATGCTCAGCCGCATCTACGGCGTGGCCTTCGCCGACCAGGCAGCACTCGACGCCCACCTCACCATGCTGGCCGAGGCGGAAAAGCGCGACCACCGCCGGCTGGGCCGCGAGATGGACCTCTTTCACTTCGAGGAGGTCGCCCCCGGCGCCGTCTTCTGGCACCCCCGCGGCTGGCGGCTGTTCCAGACGCTGATCGGCTACATGCGCGCCCGCCAGGAGGCCGCGGGCTACGTCGAGGTGAACTCCCCCGACATCATGGACCGCGCGCTGTGGGAGACCTCGGGCCACTGGCAGAACTACCGCGCCAACATGTTCCTGACCAAGACCGAGGACGACCGCGACTTCGCCCTCAAGCCCATGAACTGCCCCGGGCACATGCTGATCTACGGCCAGGGGACCAAGAGCTACCGCGACCTGCCGCTGAAGCTCGCGGAGTTCGGCAAGGTCCACCGCTACGAGCCCTCGGGCGCCCTGCACGGCATGCTGCGGGTGCGCAGCTTCACGCAGGACGATGCGCATATCTACTGCACGCCCGAGCAACTCACCGAGGAATGCCTCAAGGTCAACGATCTGGTGCTGTCGATCTATCGCGACTTCGGCTTCGCGGATGTGCGCATCAAGCTCTCCACCCGCCCCGAGGCCCGGATCGGGTCGGAGGAAAGCTGGGACCGGGCGGAAGCTGCCCTGCGCACGGCGCTGGAGACGGCCGGCCACGCCTACACCGTGTTCGAGGGCGAGGGCGCCTTCTACGGACCCAAGCTGGAATATGTCCTGCGCGATGCCATCGGGCGGGACTGGCAATGCGGCACGCTGCAGGTGGACTTCAACCTGCCCGAACGCTTCGGCACCACCTATGTCGCCCCCTCGGGCGACCGCCTGCCCCCGGTGATGCTGCACCGCGCCCTCTTCGGCTCGCTGGAGCGCTTCACCGGCATCCTGATCGAGCACCACGCCGGCCACCTGCCGCTCTGGCTTGCCCCCGTGCAGGCGGTGGTCGCCACCATCACCGAAGCGGCCGACGCCTGGGCCACCGAGGTCGCAGACACCCTGCGCGCCGCCGGCCTTCGGGCCGAGACCGACCTGCGCAACGAGAAGATCGGCTACAAGGTCCGAGAACACGCGCTGAAGAAGGTGCCCTGCCTGATCGCCGTCGGCGCGCGCGAGGCCGACACCGGCACCGTCTCGCTGCGCCGTCTCGGGGCGCAGGGCAATGTCACGCACAGCCTCGCCGACCTGGCAGCCCTGCTGACGCAGGAGGCGCGCCCCCCCACCCATGCCAGCCCGACCCCCATGGCACGGAGGTGACCACGATGCACCCCGTCGGGCAGGGCTCCACCCAGACTCGCGGCGCTCACATGCAGTCGAGGGTGTTGGAGTTGCTGAAGAAACGGCAGCGACCGGTCTCGGCCTACGACATCCTCCATGCGCTGCGGGGGCCCAGTGCCAAACTGGCCCCCACGACCATCTACCGCGCCCTGAACGCGCTGTGCGCCCGCGGCGAGGTCCACCGGATCGAGTCGCTCAACGCCTATGCGGCGCGGCGCGGGACCGACCCGCAAGCCCCGGTGATCCTGGCCATCTGCGACAGCTGCGGCGCGCTGGCCGAGAGCCCGGCGCCCGACCTGCTGGGCGCTCTGACCAACCATGCGCGGGGCGCGGGCTTCGAACCGGTGCGCCATGTGATCGAGTTGCACGGCCACTGCGCGGCGTGCTCGACCGCGGCGCCGCCGTGAGCCTACGCCATGCCCTCCCCTTCAGCCCCCAACCGATGAGCCCCCCATGAACGCCCCCGACCGCCGCCTTCCCGTCACCGTGCTCTCCGGCTTCCTCGGCGCCGGAAAGACCACGCTGCTGAACCGCGTGCTGAACAACCGCGAGGGCCGCCGCGTGGCGGTCATCGTCAACGACATGTCCGAGGTGAACATCGACGCCGACCTCGTTCGCGGGGGCGCGGAGCTGTCGCGCGCCGACGAGAAGCTGGTGGAGATGACCAACGGCTGCATCTGCTGCACGCTGCGCGAGGATCTGCTCCTCGAGGTGCAGAAGC
>PUNI01000072.1 GCA_003551745.1 Paracoccaceae bacterium
CGCGCATGTCGAACGCCACCGCCGCATGACCGCCTGCGTTGGAGTGGCTCTTGTCATGGCTCATCGATCGCAGCGGCGCGCTTACGCCCTCGTCGTGCTGGACTTGCGAGCCCTTGCAGTCGAAGGCGACCGCCTGCACCTTGTTCCTCGCTTCCAGCGTATAGGCCGCGCCATCGTCGCGCCAACCCGCGCCCTGCGGCCCGTTGTCGGGATTGGTGCTGACGGCGCGCTCCTGTATCGCTACCGGACCCAGCGGCGTCCCGCGCCCGGTCCCGTCCTCGCCGGCGTCGAAGCCCTCGCCCTTGAGCGTGTGCGCGACCAGCAGGCCCTCTCGCGACTCGTGGTCTCCGTAGGGATTGAGCGTCAGCGGAGGCGCCGCAGAATGAGCGACGATAGGCGCCTCATGATTGCAGGTGAGCGTCGGCCCGTGGTCGAATCCGATCTCGGCGCCGCCTTGGCCGTGGGCCATCGCGATTAGGCTGTCGGCCGTGTCGACGTCTGTTCCTGGGGGGCGGTCTCCTCCTGTGTTGTTGCCGCCAGCGCGTAGCGTAGGAGAGACGGCAACTCCTTGCCCCGCTTCTCGGCGCGGCGCAGGATTCCCGCGCAGGCTTTCGGCGTCAAATAATACCGCTGCGGCAGGTCGCCAGTCTCCAAGATGTCCGACAACGAACACACGGCGCCGTCGCTGGGGGACCGCTCGGGGAAAGCGGCGTGTTCGGGTGAACTGAGCGTCAAGCACTCGGTAGGCGAACCCATACCCGCATTCGCCCAGCCCCCGGAGGAGGGCACCAAAATCCCGTCCTCCGTTGCTGGACAGGACGCCGGGGACATTCTCCCAAACCACCCAGCGGGGGCGATAGCGTCGAGCGATGGCAAGATAGGTGAGCATGAGGTTTCCGCGAGGGTCAGCCAATCCCGCGCGCAGTCCCGCGACACTGAACGACTGGCACGGAGTTCCTCCGGCGAGAACATTGAAAGCTGCATCAGGCCAATCCTCGAATTGCGTCATGTCGCCGCGGTTCGGCACGTCCGGGTGACGGTGGGCCAGCACGGCGCAAGGGAACGGCTCGATCTCCGAAAAGAAAACCGGCTGCCATCCGCGCGGCTGCCACGCGGCGGATGCGGCTTCGATGCCGCTGCATACGGTCGCGAACCTCATCCCCGCCCCCGCTTGATCTGCACCGCGTATCCGCACGCCCGGTCAATGCACCAGCGCGCGCCAGAGCCGTTCGTGGCGAGCGTCATTGCTCCGCAGGTGGGGCACGGCTCGTCGTGCATCCAGCATGTGCGCTGGGGTGGGGTGGGGTGTTCACCCATCCCGCGCCTCCTCCCGATCGAGCCGCTCGATCTCGGCGAGGAGCAGCGCGGCGGCTTTCACCAGGTCGCGCCGTGCGCTGGTGGGCTTCCACATGCTGGCGTCGAACGGCCATTCGCGCTCGTTTGCGGCGCGCGCCGATGGGTCGCGATCAAATGCGTTTCGCGCGTAGCAGGCCGCGCCTTTGCTCAGAGCGCCGGGATAGTGCGCATCATCATGATCGCGCGTCCAGCCCTCGCCCTCAATCTGACGCCTGCGCTCCGCCAGCACGTCGATCGCGGCGGTGTGGCGCGCGCCGAAGTTGAGGAGCGCCTTGAGCGCGGCGTCGATCCGCTCGGTGCGCTCGCCTGGTGCGAAGGCATGGGCGGCGCTGGCGCCACCTGCCATGCGCACGATCACTTCCAACCGGTCGAAATGGCCCTGAGATATCGACGGGGCGAGACACGGCAGGTAGGGCAGGCCGGCGACGCGGTTCGCACGGCGCGGCGGCTGACTGTCATCGAGCGTGATCGTGGCGAGCTCGTCGTCCTGCGCGCTGGGATCGGTCAGATCCTCGATCGTCATAATGAGCGTCCAGCCGGATTCTCCCTCGCCGGTTTGCTGCCAGAGCCAGCCGAATTCGCCGATCACGCTCTCCGGGTCGTATGGCACCCAGCAGCGGGTGTTGGCGGCTGCCTGCATGTCGATCATTGCCCCGACTCCTTCTCTCCGGTGGCGCGGGCGGCGAGCATCGCATCGGCAAGGCTGTAAGCAAAATATGCGGCCTCATGCGTCCGCGATCCTGTTTCAGTGCCGCTCGTGAACCAGTCGTAGTTAAGCCCCATTATCCCCGATAGCGCCTGCCCGGCGAACCAGTCACGCAGGCTCATGCCCATGGTGCCGTGCACGATGGCCTCATTGCAGGCGGGAAACGCTGGCCCGCCGTCTTTCTCTGTGTCTACCATTCTCTCATCCCTCCTATCGTGGGGTTAGTCACATGTCGCGATGGGGCGAAACACGCCATCGCAGCGCGAGCGGTCGGATGGGTTCGGGTCGCGGAATTGTGGCGGGCTGGGTGGTGGCGCTGCGGCAAAGCCGCGCCGCGCCTCGTTGAGATTGCCCGGCGCAGACAGGTCGCACCCGGCGCGGGATGGCGCAGGCGTCCACCACGGCGCGGGGGCGGTGAAAGCCCAACGCCACTCGGTGTGCTCAGTGTTGCGCCAGCATATCAGTTCCGGGCGCGGGGGCGGTGCCTTGGCTTTGGTGGCCGGGGCGTAGGTGTCATCTAGCACCACACCCGGCACCTGCGGCAGACTCCCTGCGGCGGCGGGGGCGGCGAGTAGGGCGCCGACCAGAACGCCTGTCGCGAAGCCAGAGATGAACACGTCGGCGGCTCTCATCCCGCTTTCCTCCTGTGGGCTTCGGCGTCCTCGGCCATGAGCCGGGCGAGCTTCTGCTCCTGGTATTCGCGCAGCGTGATCGTCGGCGCCCAGCCACC
>PUNI01000229.1 GCA_003551745.1 Paracoccaceae bacterium
GCAGCGACCGTCCGCGCAGCGCCCCGGAGACGTCCCGCCTTTGCACCCCGCCTGTCTCTTGACCTGAAGCTTCCATCTGCGCCGATTACGCCCGATCTGATGTGAAGAGAAGACTTGGCCCGGTCCGGTCGCCTGCCAAGGGCCAACGGGGCTTTCGGCGCAGGGGAATCGGGCGAAGGTTCACCTTCCGATGAGGCTTGCGAGGTACTCGTCGTCCCAGGCGGCGACCTTTCGCTTGAGACGGAGCGAGTCCTTGCCGGGGCCGCGTCGCATCAGGTTGAGGGCGATGTGCTTGATGGTGGTGAAGTTGGCGGGTGCGTGGTCGGTTCGCAGGCGGCATTCGTCGTCGCGAAAGACCATGTCCATGACCCAGTGCAGGCTGTTCTCCACCGCCCAGTGGTCGCGGACCATGGCGCCGATCCGGTCGGCGGGCAGGGTCAGCGAGGTGATGTAGAAGCGGGTCTCGCGCTCGGTCCTGCCGGCCCCGCTGCGCAGCGCGCGGCGGCTCTCGACCATGACGACGGCGTTCAGGCCCGGCCAGTCGTGGCGCTCGCCGAGCCAGGCCGCGTCGTGGAAGACGGTGACCTCGCGGGTCTCGATGCGTCCGTGGTCGCCATCGACGGTGGCGCTGCGGCTGACGGTGGTATCCCTGAAACCATTGGCTTTCTGCTCGGCGACGAAGAGCTCGGCGTCGTCGCGCAGCGTGCCCTGGTTGCCCTTCAGCGCGAGGACGTAGTCGGCGCGCCGCTCCAGGATCTTGCGCGCGATGGCGCGCTGGCAGCCCATGGCGTCGATGGTCACGACGGCACCCTCGATGGCCAGTATGTCGAGCAGCTTCGGGATCGCCACGATCTCGTTTGCCTTGTCGGCGACCTTGACCTGAGCCAGCGCCAGGCGCTGGCGGGCGGCGAAGGCCGACACCATGTGCAGCGCCGCCTTGCCGCCCTTCGACCGGCGCGAGGTCTTGCCGTCGATCGCCACCACCCCTTCGGGCACGCCGGCCAGCGACGCCGCCCAGGCCGCGAAGCAGCGCTGGAAGCGCTCGGCGTCCAGCGTGGCGAGGATGTCGCCCAGATGGTCGTGGGCCGGCGTGCCTTCGGCGAAGGGCCGGAACCGGCGCAGCAGGGCCCGCTTCGCCTCGCCGAAGCGGGCGATGTCGGTGATCGTCTCGGCACCGGCCAGCACGGCCAGAAGGCACAGCAGCAGCACCTCCGGCAGGGGGTACATCACCTTGGCGCGCTGCCTCGGATCCGGCAGATCCTCGAAATAGCGCAGAAAAACAACCGATTCAGCAACCGCTTCGCAACCGCTCGGATCCAGGCCCATCGAAACCGTCCTCCTCAGATCAAGAGGACTTCGACAGATTCACCCTTTCAGCCGCTTGTCACCAGTTCACTCACCCGATTGCCCTGCATCCGCCTCCCAGGGCTCCGAATCCAAGTCAGGCGGGCTGTGAGGAGAGGATGGCATCGAGGTAGCCGGTGTCCCATCCTGCGACCTTCCTCCGGGATTTGATGGATCGCTTCTCCTTGGCGGCGCGGACGAGGTTGAGGGCGAAGTGGCGGACTGTGGCCATGTTTCGGGCGCCGTGGCCCTTGCGCAGGCGGGACTGGTCTTCGGCGAAGGTGACGTCGAGCACCCAGTGCAGGCGGTTTTCGATCGCCCAGTGCTCGCGCACCGCGACGGCGGCCTCGGTGGCGGCGAGGGCTCGGGAGGAGACGAAGTAGCGGGTCTCGCGCCGGATGGCGCCGGCGCGCTCGATCCCAGTCTCGGCCTTGAGCAGGCAGGCGGTTCCCGGCAGGCGCAGCTCGCCGGGGAAGCGGCGCCCGCCTTCCATCCAGTCGATCTCGCGGAGCACGGCCATGCGGCGCTCCTCGATGCGGCCGTGGCCCTTGTCGAGGTCGGCATGCGTCTCGACCCGGTCCCCGGCCTCGGCGAAGGCGGCCTCGACCTCGGCGCGGAGCGTCGGCTGGTTGGCCTTGACCGCGAGCAGCCAGTCGGCGCCCTGAGCGGCGATGGCGCGGGCGATGTCGGGGTTGGTGGCGATGGCGTCGATCGAGACCAGCGCGCCCTTCAGCCCGTCCCCGGCGCCGAGCCGCTCGAGGAGCGGCGGGATCGCCGCGAGCTCGCTCGCCTTGTCGGGGACGGCCTCTTGCGCCAGCACCAGGCGAGCGGTGGTGGCGAAGGCAGAGACGAGGTGGAGCGGCGCGGCGCCGGCGCTGCGGTCGTGGCTGCGCCGCGAGGTCTTGCCGTCGATGGCGACGAGCCCCGCCTTTTCCGGCCAGCTTTCCCGCACCCAGGCGGCGAAGGCGGCGGCGAAGAGTTCGGGGTTGATCCGGTTCATCAGGATGGTGAGCCAGCGCTCGCCGGGCACGCCGTGCTCGTAAGGCAGGTGGCGGCGAAGAAAGGGGAGATGCGCAGCACCCCAGGCGGCGATGTCCTCGTAGTCGTCGCAGTCGGCAATGGTGCCGCAGACGACGAGCAGCAGCACCTCGGGCAGCGGGTGCAGGATGCGCCGCACGTCGCGGGGATCCTCGACCTCACCGAAATGATCGAGCAGGGTCGCAAGACGCGACCTCCGGGGCAGGGTTTCGGCGGAAGACGGGATCATGAGCAGCTCCGATTCAGGGCCGCCGCATCGATTCAGAGAACCCCGCCCCTGTCACCTGTCATTTGAGTTCGGAGCCCTGCCGGCCTGCCGGCGCCGCTTGGCGGCGGCCGCGGTTAGCTGATAAGAAAGCGCTTCCTGGCAACAACGGGGCCGCCATGCGTCGCGTGCTGATCAC
>PUNI01000570.1 GCA_003551745.1 Paracoccaceae bacterium
AAACTCCAATCCTTTAACTTCCATGGCGAATTCACTGCCCCCATATTTTTGGGCGAGGTAGCGGACCCCTTTTGCCAGTTCGGCTCCGATTCCCTCACCCCTGGCAATCCTGGCCGGCACCTTTAGATATTCCTCGACACCGCCAAACCTGAGCCCGAAATCATGGATCCCCTTTTCGGTCAGTTCCATGGCAAAGGCGGTTACATTTCCGGCAGAAATCGTGTCGATCCCGTAGTCGTCACAGAGGCGGTTAAATTCGGCCACCGCTTCCAGGTCGGCAATTCCGCAATTTGAACCGCAAAGGGCCAGGGTTTCATACTCGGGCCCTTCCACCACGCTCCGGCCGGCCTTGATATAGTTTCCGCAGCCCAGGGGGCAGGCGAAGCAGGCTTTTTTGGCGGTGAGCACCTTTTTAACCGCTTCGGTATCAATCGCCTGGTATTCTTCAAAAGAGCCATCTTGAAAATTGCGGGTGGGCAGGGTCCCGGTCGTTTGAGTCAGTTCTACAATCATGGGGGTGCCGTCGCTGTATGTCCAGATGTTGTCGTCGCTCATGGTATTTTCCCGCCGCAGTTTATTCATGGCTGCTGTAAATTTGCGGATATCCGGCACGTTTACGCCTCCCGATCCCTTAACGGCGATTGCTTTTAAGTTCTTGCTGCCCATAACAGCTCCAATTCCGCCCCGGCCGGCCTGGCGGTATAATTCGGAGTTGATGCAGGCCATTGTTAGCAGGTTTTCTCCGGCCGGGCCAATTACCAGGAACCGGGCGTCACTACTTGTTTCTTTGAGCAGGTGTTCTGTTTCATGGGCTGCTTTACCCCAGAGGTAATTGGCGCTGCGCAATTCGACTTTGTCGTCTTCGATGCTCAGGTAAACTGGAACACTGGCCCGGCCTTCAATGATCACCCCGTCGTAGCCGGCATATTTAAGCTCAGCCGCGATGGCTCCTCCGATCGAACAGTCGAGGATCGTTCCGGTAGCCGGTGATTTTGAAGCTATGGCCAGCTTCCCGGAATTGGGAGCATTGGTGCCGGTTAAGGGTCCGGTCATCAAGATCATTTTGTTTTCGGGCGACAAAGGATCTACACCGGGCGCCAGCTCTTCATAAAGGTACTTAATACTCAGGCCCTTTCCGCCCAGGTAATCGCGGGCCCAGTCAGTCTTGAGGTTTTCAGTTTGCGCTTTACCCGTGGATAAATTAACTCTTAAAAGCTTGTTGGCGTAAGCCATCTAACTTTTCACCTCCTCGTAAGTCAAAGCGCTGGTGGGGCACCATCCGGCGCAGCTCATGCACTGCACGCAGACTCCTATGCCGCGTTTTTTATTTGCGATTACGCCGTTGGGGCACAGGTCAACGCACAACTTACAGTCTGTACAGGTAGATTCATCAAAGACCAGGCGCCTGTTGTTGAACTGAATGGAATTGGTCGGGCACGCTGTGACACACTCCAGGCATAAATCGCATGTCCGTCCCTTTACTTCCAGGCCGGTCCTGGTATATTCAGAGCTTACCTGCAGCCGGGCCAGCGCCGGGTTGAAGGTCTGTTCATTTTGCGCGCTGCAGGCCAGGTGGCACAGTTTGCAGCCGATGCATTTCTCGGCTTCAAACTTGAGAATTTTTGCTCCCCTGGTTGTTGGCGCGCTTGATTTGGTAACATTATCAAGGACTTTGTCCAGGGTTTCCAGCACGTAATCCAGCTCATCGTAGCTGATAGTCAAGGTTGGCTCTATTCTAATGGTTTTGGCGTTAATCAAGGTGCCTGCCACCAGGATTCCATTATCGAACAGGCCCTTGGCCACCTCGAAACCGATTTCGTCATTGACAAACTCCAGTCCAATCAACAGCCCTCTACCGCGCGCTTCTTTCATCAAAGGCTGCTTTGCGGCTATTTGTTTAACTTTTGGCAGGAAGTAGTCGCCTTTTTCTTGAGCCTGCTGAACCAGGTTTTCTTCTATGATGACGTTTATTGCGGCAATGGCTGCTGCGCAGGCCACAGGATTGCCCCCAAAGGTGGTGGTATGCAGGAAAGGATTGGGTGTCATTTTTTCGAAGATTTCCTTTGTGGAAACAAAGGCCCCGATGGGCATCACCCCGCCGCCGAAAGCCTTGGCCAGGCACATTATGTCCGGGATCACATCATAGTGCTCCATGCCAAACATTTTGCCTGTGCGGCCCATGCCGGTCTGAACTTCATCGGCAATCAACAGGACATCGAAATCATCACATATTTTTCTTACTTCTTTAAAATAGTTGTCGGGAGGAATGATTACCCCTCCCTCGCCCTGGATCGGTTCCAGGATCACTGCCGCAATTTTGTTGCCCACGGCAAAGCTGCTTTCAATTACCTTACGCATGGTTTCAGCATCGCCGTAGGGAACATGCTGCACCCCTGGCATTAAGGGCAGGTACGGTTCCCTGAAGACTGCTTTTGCGGTAGTGCTTAAAGACCCCTGAGACTTTCCGTGAAAAGCCCCTACCGTAGAAATAATGCCCGGACGGCCGGTGTGCAGCTTGGCCAGCTTTAAGGCCCCTTCCACTGATTCCGTGCCGCTGTTGGTAAAAAAAGAAAAGTTTAACTCCCCGGGTGTAATCATGGCCACCAGTTTGGCCAGCATTGCCCTTAAGGGGTCAAGCAGTTCCTGGCTGTGCAGGGCCTGGCGGTTAAGCTGGTCTTTTACTGCTTTGAGCACTTTCGGGTGCCGGTGGCCGACGTTGTAGATCCCGTAGCCACCAAGGCAGTCAATAAAGCGGCGGCCGTAGA
>PUNI01000034.1 GCA_003551745.1 Paracoccaceae bacterium
ATGAAGATGAAGCGGCCCCATCGCGTGCCGCTGTCGCCCCGGACGCTCGAAATCCTGCGCGTGGCCGAAACTGTAGCGCGACATTGCCGGTGACTGGTGCGCGACATCGCTGGTGACGAGTCGACGACGATGGATTGAGGGTGCCGCGCTGTGTGCCATGAGATCAAGAGGCGATGTCGCTGGTGGATGTCGCGCGGCGGCGTTTTTGGTGTTCAGTCCTCCTTTTCGGTGTCGCTGGTCGATGTCGCGGCGCGCATGGCTGCGCGGCGCCTGAAGCTCTCGACGTTCATCTCCAGGATGGTGGCGTGGTGGACGAGCCTGTCGATGGCGGCGATGGTCATGGCCTTGTCCGGGAACACGGCGTCCCATCCGCTGAAGGGCTGGTTTGCGGTGATCATGATGGAGCGCCGTTCGTATCGTGCTGCGATGAGCTCGAAGAGGACGCTGGTTTCGGCCTGATCCTTCCGGACATAGGAGAGGTCGTCGAGGATCAGCAGGTCGAAGCGATCGAGCTTTGCGATTTCGTGGGCGAGGTTCAGCGCCTGTCGTGCGGCCTGCAGGCGCTGGACGAGATCGGTCGTCCGGGTGAAGAGGACACGGTATCCACGGCTGACGAGCTCGTGGCCGAGGCCAGCCGCAGCGTGGGATTTCCCTGTGCCAGGCGGTCCGAAGGCCAGGATGTTGTGGCCGGCCTTCAGCCATGCGTCGCCTTCGGCAAGGGCCATGAGGTGGGCCTTGCTGAGGCTTGGCACGAGGGTGAAGTCGAAGCCATCGAGGGTCTTGCCGGCCGGCAAACGGGCTTCGGCGAGATGGCGCTGAATGCGGCGCTGTTCACGCTCGGCCAGTTCCAGTTCCGCGAGCGCGGCGAGCAGGCGTGCGGCCGGCCAGCCTTCCTTGTCGGCGCGGGCACAGAACTCGGGCCAGAGCCTTGCGACGGTGGGCAGGCGCAGGGCGGTGAGCAGCGTGGGCAGCTTGGCGGTGTCGACGGCGATGCTCATGCGGCCATTTCCCGCGCAGCGAGCAGCGTGTCGTAGGCTGCGGTCGGGGGTATGTCGACGGGCACGTCTTCGGGCGCAGCCTTCGGTCGTACGAACCTGTCCTGCAGTTCCTTGAGGTTCGGCACCGCACCGGCATCGAGGAGGCCGGTCAGGGCAGTGGCGAGGTCGGCCTCGCAGGCCTGGTCATGCGCCAGCCACAGCAGTCCGACCATGAGGCGGCAGGCGTCGGGGCGCGGCATGGCGGCCTCGAGGGCGTCCCAGCACCGGCGATATTCCGAGCGCGGGAAGAGCTGATCGCGATAGACGAGGTCGGCCAGCGCGCCCGGTTTTTTCCGAAGGCTGTGGATGACGTGGCGGTAGTTGATCACATGCGTGCGGGCCCCTCGGCCGCCCTTGGGCGCCCGCCCGCGCGGCAGCGTCTCGATATGTCGGCCGGCGAGCAGGAGCTCGATCCGGTCGTCGAAGATCCGGGCCTTGAGGCTGTGCCCGATCAGCCGCGAGGGCACGGTGTAGAAGACCTTGCGCAGGCTGAAGCCGCTCGAGGACGTCACATGGACCGTCGCCTCGTCATGGTCGCAGCTGCGACGGGGCGGCAGGGGCAGGAGATGCGGCGCCTCGATCCGCAGGGCATCGCGATGCCGCGCGTTGTGCTGGCCGACGGTGTGCGCGACGAAGGCGCGGTAGTCCGGGAGCGTGGCGAAGTCGCGCGAGCCCCGCAGCTGCAAGGCCTGGTCGAGCCGCGTGCCGAAGTGGCCGTGACGGCTCTCGATGGAGCCGTTCTCGTGCGCGATGCCGCGGTTGTTGCGCGTGGGCTGCGTGCCGTAGTCGCCACACAGGGTGCTGTATCGTGCGCGCAGATCCTCTCGTGCATCGGGCTCGATGTTGGCGAATGCCGCCGCGAGACTGTCGGTGCGATGCTCCTTCGGCACGCCCCCGAGCTGCCAGAACGCGTTCTGCATGCCGCTGGACAGGGCCGCGAAGCTCTCGCCGCCGAGCACGACCTCGGCATGCTCCCAGCCGGAGTAGACCAGCGCGAAGTGGTAGATCAGGTGCTCCAGCGGCGCCCCCGCGATCGTCACGCCCAGTTTGCGGGCGTCAAAGAAGTCCGACATGCCCTGCCGCCCGGGCTCATGGGTCTGGCGGAAGATCACCTCCCGTTCCGCCCCGTGTTCGGCGCGCCACAGGCGCATCCGACGCTCCAGGGTGCGCCGCGCCGCCATCAGGTCCCGCTCGGGGTGGCGACGCTGCAGCTCCTCCAGCACCGTGATCGGCTTCAGGCCGGGCGCCGCGCTCAGAAGCGGGACAATCTCCTCCTCCCAGAGCCCGGCAAGAGGATCGGGCTTGCCACCGCCATGGCGCCGGGCACGGTGCCGCTCGGACGGCAGGCGGGGGTCCTTCTCGGCACGATGGCCGGTGCTGGAACTGAAGCCCGCCATGGCGGCTGCGGTCTTCTGCGGGTGTGTTGCGCGTAGGGTCATGTAATACCTGTGCTGTTGGTCGGTGATGGGGCGGCCAGGCATCCGATCCTCTTCTTGGTCGTTGAAGATCGGAGCATCCTGACCACCATCGCCGCCGACGGCACGGGCAAAACCCGCGCCCGAGTTGGGGGAAGCTACGGCCGGGCTACGCCCACCCTCCGCTTCCCCCAACTCGTCATCTGCGATGTCGCTGACCCTTCATGTTCAATGTCGCTGAACACGAGGATGTTGGCCGTCGTCGGCACTGGTCTGACGAGGACAAGATCCGCATTGTCGAGGAGAGCTTCC
>PUNI01000368.1 GCA_003551745.1 Paracoccaceae bacterium
CCTCTGACGATCCTCGGCGCCCAATCCTGCGAGCCTAGGTCGAACGGGGCGACACGATCAACCCGTGGTCCGCGAATGCCCCCTCATGCCCCCTAACGCCGCGCCCGGCGCCGGGCCGTGCCGGTTCGGGCGGCGGTGCTGTCCTGGGTGCGGCCCGATTCGGGCCTGGGCCGGGGACCAGGCATTCACCAGCCGCGCCGCCGCTCAGACCTTCGCCGCTAGCAGCGTGGCGGTGGCGTCCGCCGCGCCCAGCTCCAGCTGATGGAGCGGCATCAGCCGCACGCCATCCGCCTGCGCCTTCAGTGCCTTGAGGTCGATCATCTGGTAGTTCAGGCCGGTGCAGGTGCGCAGGAAGAAGCGCCCGCGTTCCATGTCGGAGAGGTTCGTCCAGGAGGTGTATTCGGTTGCGAATTCCGACGGGTTGGGGTTCAGGCGGGAGAGGGCGCTGCTCTCTCCGCCGCTGGCGGCATCGACGGTGATGCCCTTCGGCCGGTCGAAGTTGTTCATGATATGCGCCAGCGTCACGACGGCGGCATCCGGGGTGTCGGCCTTCTCGGCGAACTGCGCGTAATAGGCCGCGCGCACGAAGCGCCCGACGGAGGTGTTCGAGGCCGGCAGGCCGGCGGTGGCGATGCCGGAGTCCGGCTGCTGCACCTCCAGCGCGCCGAACTGCGCCTTCGGCTGGTCGATGTTGCTGAGAAAGGTGTAGTTGGCGAGATTGGTCAGGTGCCAGTCGAAGCTGGGGCCGTTGGTCATCACCCCCACCGGGTTGTCATGCACCCTGCCGACACCGTCCTCGAACTCGATCACGATCGAGGCCCCACCGCGGTCGTGCAGGACGAAATGCACCGGCGGCGCCTCGCCCCCGAGCATGGCCAGCGGCTCGAGGATCACCGGCAGCCCCTCCAGCGCCGCCTTGACATCGGCCACGGTGGAGAACTGCCCCAGCGCCCAGCTGCCCAGATCGACCGCCGAGAGCACGGCCTTGGTGCGGTCGGCCACATGCTGCGCCCCGCCCACCGAGGGATAGGCCAGCAGGCTGAAGGTCAGCCCGGCCTCGTTCATCCCTTCCAGCGGCTTGAGGTCGCCCGGCTCCAGCGGGGCGTCTGCGGTGGGCACCCGGGCGGGCATCACCACGGCGAGCGTTGCCAATTTGGTGGTAAACGCGACCGCCGCGGTCCCCTCGGCCTGCGAGGTGAAGGGAACCCCGGCCGGCACGAAGACGAGTTGATAGGGCAATTCCATCTGCAACTCGAGGGTGCGGCCCAGATACGCCGCCCCGTTTGCGTCGCGATACTGCAGCGACGTGCACATTTCGATTCTCCTTCAGCTTTTCCGGCAGGTTTTGCCTGCAAAATGACATGCTCTCGGCCCGCCGGGCTCTAGCGGCTTCGCGGGTTGGGTCCAAGGGTCGTGCCGATGCTGGCTCGGGTCAAGCAGGTCGGCTCGGCCAACGTCCGGCCGGGCGGCTCAGCGACCTGTCGCGGCGTCGACGCTGCGCGGCTCGTCAGCCTGCTGCGGCGCATCCGCAGGCCCACGCGCCTGTTCCTCCGCGCCCGGGCCTGCAGCGCCGGCGTCGCTGCGGTCGATGAAGACGGTGTGCGTGCGCGTGGCCAGCCGCACGCCGCAATGCTCGGCTGCGCGCATGATGGCGACCAGCAGTTCTTCCTGGACCTCGAGAAACCGGCCGTAGTCCGTCGTCGGCACATGCGCGCGCACCTCGATGTTGATCGCGGAATTCCCGAAGTCGGTCACATTCACCCGCGGCAGGTCCGCGCTCCGTTCGATCATTGGATGCGCCAGCAGCATCCCGCGGATCTCGGCGAGCAGGCATTCCAGTTGCTCGGGCGTCGTCTTGTACCCCAGGCCGAGGGTCTGCAGGAAGAGGCACTTGTTGCGCAGCGAGTAGTTGATGATCCGGGCGTTCACCAGCTCGGAGTTCGGCACCGTCGTCAGCGCACCGTCGTGCCCGCGCAGCCGCGAGGAGCGTGGCCCGATGTTCTCGACGAAGCCGCTGCCGCCCTCGAAATCGACGAAATCGCCGACCCGGAACGGTCGGTCGGCGAACAGGGTCAGGCCGCCGAAGAGGTTCTCGACCGTCGCCCTGGCGGCGAGGGCGACGGCGAAGCCGCCGACCCCGAGCCCGGCGACCAGGCCGAGGGCGGGCACGCCGACCTCGTTGAGCCCGAGGATCAGCAGGAAGCCGGCCGACAGGAGGGCCAGGACCTTGCCGACCAGCCGCAACAGGTTGGCGCTGAAGGGGTTCTCCCGCGCCACCGGGCTTGCGATGACTGCCTCGACCAGGGTGAGGATCGTAAGCCAGAGCGCCCAGGCGGCGGCGACGTAGAGGGCGAGCAGCGTTACCGCGCGTTCCACCTGCGCGAACCCGCCGCCCGACAGGTTGACCTCGATGTCGACGAAGCTCCGCGCCCACAGCAGCATCAGCGCCAGCAGCGCCGGCGCGCTGAGGCGCGCCAGGAGGCGGATAGCCTTGCCGGCGCCTTCCGTCAGCCGCGCCAGAGCCTGCATCCAGAGTATCAGGATGCAGGCGATGGCGAACCAGATCGCGAGGGTCAGAAGCAGCTTCCACACGGGCGTGTCGAACAGGGCCGTGTGGGTCAGCCGGTCCGGCAGCCGATCGATCGCGACACCGGTAAGGAACGGCCCGCTGAGATTGCTCTGGCTGCGGTGCCAGTTCTCCACGGCACTGGCCTGCTGCAGCGGGAAGCCGATGATAACCCGGTGGAACTCGGGCAGCTGCGCCAGGGTGGCGGGTGAGAACAGCCACCGTCCGGCGCGGTCACCCTCTTCCATCTTTACGATCGCGATCTCGGTGCCGGGGATCAGGAACGGGCTCTGCGGGTCGCTGTCGGCCGTGGCGGCAAGCGCCCGGTCGAGATCCTGCACCGGCAGCCGCAGCAGGATGTCGAAGAGGAAGGCGAAGGCGGCGCCGGCGACCTCCTGGCGGAAGGCCGGCGGCAGGTCGCTGGTATCGAAGAGCGTGGCCGCCCGTCCCACGCCCTCTTCGAAGGCGCGCGCCCGGGCATGGTCCGGCGCGGCGCGATAGGCCAGGTAGGCCGCCTCGATCTGGCGCGCGAGGTCGAGGAAGGAGCCCAGGGTGGCACCGGGGCTCGACGCATCGAGCGGCGCCAGGGGCCGGCTGGACTGCGCCGCGGTCTCGCCGGGCAGCCACAGCGCGCAGCAGAGCGCGAGCAGCAAGGCCAGCCTGCAGGCGAGCCGCCGGAGCGCCGGCGGGCAGTGGGTGGTGCGGCAGTGCCGTCCCGTCGTGTTCGCCCCGCATCCCGTCGTCATCGGCGGCCCTCAGGGACTGATGCGGTCTGCCGCTCCCGACGGTTGCTGCACGAGCGGCCGCCGTGGCCGACGCACGGAAATTGCGCCGGGAAGATCCATATGCCAGCTTGGCTGCCCCGCATTCCTCACCTCCATTAGGGCTCGCTGGGGCCACTCTGAATGCGGCCGCTCCCGGTGTGGTCGCGCGACCCTATCCGATGCCGCGGACGATGACACCTCCTGCCGAATGCGTCATCGCCTCCGCGTGACTGGTCGCCGCGGGACAGCGGGTCGGACGGGCCCGACCGCGACGCCAGAACTGGGGCTGCGAACCCTGCCGCGAACCGGTCCGCCCTTCCGCGCGGGGGCATTGTTCGCCGGCGGTGCTGCTCGATCCCTGGGGCATATGCCCTGCCGTCGCTTCGGGCTTGGCCCGGCACCGCCATTTCACCTATGAAACGCATGGCTGACAATGGGGCGCCGCATGACCACGCCGTCCGCAACCCGGTACTCGGCTCCCGCGCTGGAGAAGGGGCTCGACATTCTCGAGCTATTGTCGCGCGCCGATGCCGGGTTGACCCAGGCCGAGATCGCCCGGTCGCTCGGCCGGTCGGTCAGCGAGATCTTCCGCATGCTCGTCGTGCTCACCCAGCGCGGGTACCTCGCGCAGGATCCCGAATCGGACCGCTACATGCTGACCACGCTGCTGTTCGAGATCGCCCATCGCACGCCGCTGGTCCGGCGGCTGACGGCGCTGGCCGGTCCGCTGATGAAACGGCTCACCCAGGAGATCAACCAGTCGGCGCATCTGGCGGTGCTGTCGGGGGACGCGATCCTGGTGGTGGGCCAGGTCGACAGCCCCGGCAACAACGTGATGAGCGTCCGCCTCGGGGCCCGGATCGATGTCTGGCAGGCCTCGTCGGGGCGGGTGATCCTGGCCTTCCTCGCGCCCGAGGATCTCGACGAGGTGTTCCGCACCGTGCCGAAGCCCGACACGCTGGACGAGGCGGCGCTGCGCGCGGAACTCGCGCAGATCCGGCGGCTGGGCCACGAGGTGCGCGACAGTTTCATGGTGCGCGGGATCGTCAACATCTCGGCGCCGGTGATCGACCATTCCGGCCGCGCCATCGCGGCCCTTACGGTGCCGCATCTGGAGCGCTTCCACGACAGCGTGAGCTTCGACGACTGCCGCCGCAGGCTGATCGCAACGGCCGCGGAACTGTCGCGGGCGGTGGGGGCGGCGGCGGTGCCCTCCGCTGCCCCGGGGCCCGGGATCGCGGGCGGCTCGGCCGGGCCCTGAGCGCCGGCGTCAGTCCAGCTCGAGCGGTTCGGCGGGCCGGGCGGCGGCGCGGAAGCAGGCCTCGATCAGCGCCATGGTGGCATAGGCGTCCTCGACGCCGCTGAAAAGCCGGTCATCCTCGCCGGCGTCGAAGCGCTGCAGGTTGCGCATCGGTCCCATGAAGGCCTCGATGAACCAGCCCCCCCGCAGCGGCACCTGCTCCCAGTCGCCGCCCTTGCGGCAGAGCCACAGCTCGTCGGCCTCGCCATGGGGATAGTCGTAGCAAACGCCAAGCTTCACCATCGCCGCGCCCTCGTTGCCCTCGATCCGCCACCAAGCATCCTGGAACTTCCGGCCGAAGGGGTGGTTGTGGTTGATCGTCATCAGCGCCCGCAGCGGGGCCGGGTAATCGAGGATCAGGCTGGTGCGGGTCTGCGCGAAACCGGGGGCGCGCGGGTCGGGCAGGGTGCGGGCGAACACGCCCGTGGGTGTGCCGGCCAGCGCCCGCAGCGTGTCGAGGTAGTGGATGGAGTGGACCGCGATCTCCACCCGCTCCATCGGGATCAGGAAGGGAAAGAGCTGCCAAGGCGTGTAGATGTTCAGCCGCACCTCCACCTCGAGGAGGTCCCCGATCCAGCCGCGCTCGATGGCCGCGCGCGCGGCCATCATCATCGGCGAGAAGCGCAACTGGAAGTTCATGGCGGCCTTCAGCCCCTTGTCGCGGCACAGCGCGCGAATGCGGCGGGCGGCGGACTGGTCGGGACCCATCGGTTTCTGGATCAGCACCGCGGCGCCGTCGGGCAGCGCCGGTAGCACGTCGAGGATCGCGCCCGGCGGCAGCGCAAGGTCGTAGACCGCGCCGGTGCCGTGGGCTGCGGCGGCCGCGGCGGCGCTGTCGAAGACCCGGGCGATGCCATGTTCGACGGCCACCGCCTCGGCTCGGCTCCGGTCGATGTCAACGGCGGCGGCAACGGGCAGGTCGGCCATGCGATAGGCCGGAAGATGCGCGTCCTTCACGATGCCGCCGGTGCCGATGATGACGATGGGTTTGGGCGCAGCAGGGGCGGGCCAGTGCTGAGGCAGTTCGGCGCTCATGCCCCGGCCTCGCGGCGTTCGACCAGCAGGATGTGCTCGCAGTACATCACCGTCCGGCCCTCCTGATTGACGGTCTCGCAGATCTCCACCACCTGGCCGTGGCCGGGGCGCTTGGGGTCGTCGGCCTTGCGGCCGATGGTGACGCGGGTGCGGATGGTGTCGCCGGCATGGACCGGTGCGGGAAAGCGCAACCGCTCATAGCCATAGGTGAAGGCGCGGTGGTTGATGACGGTCGCGGTCAGCCCGATGCCGATGGCGAAGGTCATCGTGCCATGGGCGACCCGTCGGCCGAAGGGCTGGGTGGCGCACCATTCGGCGTCCATGTGATGGGGAAAGAAATCGCCCGAATGGCCGGCGTGAAACACGATGTCGGCCTCGGTGATGGTGCGCCCGAAGCTCTGCCGTGTCTCGCCGATCTCGTAGTCCTCGAAGAACTGCTCGCGCTCCATCGGTCCCCGCCCCCGTCCTGTCTCTTCTGCAACCAAGTTTTGTATGTAAAAGTACCTGCGCTGGCAAGGCGCGTCGGAGCCGGCTTTGCGCTGCGTTGCGGCAGGGCGATTGCGTCAAGGCGTCCGCAGCATCGCTCTCCGGCGGGACACCGTTTCGCTGACGAAAATCCATTTGACTTGCAAAAAGACTTGTCCGTAGATGGGTGCGATGGAGGAATGGGGGGGTGGTTGGCGCAGGTTGGTCTGCATGCGCGCGGGCTGCATGGCCTGCCCGAGGGCTTTGCGAGCGTTCAGGCCTCGAACGCCGGGCACCGGTATGTCGAGGATTTCGAGATCGGCGACAGGACCTACACCATCCACGAGAACCTCTCGAAACAGGTCCACGGCGACACGATGGGCAACCGGCGGGTCAGCCCGTCGGTCTTCGGGGGCGAAGGCGCGCTGGTCCGCTCTGCCGATCACCTGCTGACCGCGCTCTGCCGCGATCCGGACACCTGCGCCGACGAGGTTGCAGCCGGACAGGCAGGCCGCGAGGCCGACGGCCATGGCTGAGATTCGCCTGCGCGGCATGACCTGGGATCATTCCCGCGGTTTCGATCCGATGGTTGCCACGGCACGGGAGTGGTCCCGGCGGCACCCTGGGGTCACCATCGACTGGGAGAAGCGTTCGTTGCAGGCCTTCGCCGACCGGCCGATCCGCGAGATGGCGGATGCCTACGACCTCATGGTGATCGACCACCCGCATGTGGGCGAGGTGGCGGCAGAGGGCAACCTGATGGCGCTGGACGGTCTCGGGCGGGATGACGCGCTTGCCTCGCTGGCGGCGTCATCTGTGGGGCTGTCGCACCCCTCCTACGCCTTCGAGGGTCGGCAATGGGCGCTGGCGATCGACGCCGCCACCCCGGTGGCCGCCTTCCGCCCCGACCTGATCGCGGCTGCGCCGACCCGCTGGGAAGAGGCGAAGGCGCTGGCCCGCGCCGGCCGCGTGGCCTTTGCGCTGGTGCCGATCAACGCGCTGATGACCTTCTTCGGGCTCGCGCGCAACCTCGGCTATCCGGTGGCCGAGGATCCCGAGCGGCTGATGACACGCGACCATGGCGCGCATGTGCTGGCCGAGCTTTGCGAGATGGCCGCGCTGGTCGATCCGCGCTGCTTCGCCTGTGATCCCATCGCGATCTACGACTGGATGGGCGGGGCGGCCGAGGCGCCGGCCTATTCCCCCTTCGGCTATGGCTACACCAACTATTCCCGCGACGGCTATTGTGCCCATCCGCTCGTCTTTGCCGACGCGCCGGGCCTTGGAGATGCCGGCCCGCGCGGCACGGTGCTGGGCGGCACCGGCATCGCCGTCTCGGCCTTCACCCGCCATCCGGAGGCCGCGGTGGATTACGCCTTCTGGATCGCCGGGGCCGAGTGCCAGCGTGGGCTCTACTTTGGCTCGGGCGGGCAGCCGGCCCACGCCGCTGCCTGGGACGACGGCGCCTGCAACGCCGCCTGCCGCGACTTCTTCCGCAACACCCGCGCCACGCTAGAGACGGCCTGGCTGCGCCCGCGCTACAACGGCTACATGTCCCTGCAGGACCGGGCCGGCGATCTGGTGCAGGCCTGCCTCAAGGGAGAGGCGCCTGCCGCCGGGACGCTCGACGCGCTGGACAGGCTCTACCGGGAGACGCGGCACGGGGAGAGGCAGCGATGACGCCCCTTCCGCAGGAGCATCGGCCGCTGCACGGGCTGGTGGTGGTCGATTTCTCGCAGTTCCTGTCGGGGCCCTACTGTGCGCTGAAGCTTGCCGATCTGGGCGCGCGGGTGATCAAGGTCGAGCGGCCGGGTGTCGGCGATCTCTGTCGCACGCTTTACCTGTCGGACACCGACATCGGCGATGCCAACAGCCTCTTTCACGCCATCAACCGCAACAAGGAGAGCTTCACCGCCGATCTGCGGGATGAGGACGACCGAGCGCGGCTGTGGCGCCTTCTGGCGCGGGCCGACGTGATGATCCAGAACTTCCGACCCGGCGTGATCGAGCGGCAGGGTTTCGGCCATGACGCGGTGCGGGCCCTCAACCCGGGCATCGTCTACGGCTCGATCTCGGGCTACGGCGAGGACGGGCCCTGGGCCGGGCTGCCGGGGCAGGACCTGCTGGCGCAGGCGCGCTCGGGGCTTCTGTGGCTGACCGGCAGCCGTGACGACCCGCCCATGCCCATGGGGCTGGCGGTGGCCGACATGCTGGCCGGAGCGGCGCTGGCGCAGGGGATCCTCGCGGCGCTGGTGGGCCGGGGCCGCCACGGCCGCGGCGCGCATGTTCAGACGAGCCTGCTGGAGGCGCTGATCGACTTCCAGTTCGAAGTTCTGACCACCCATCTCAATGACGGCCACCGCCCGCCGCTGCGCGCGGCGGTGGGGGGCGCGCATGCCTATCTGGGCGCGCCCTACGGCGTCTATCGCACCGCCGACGGCTGGCTGGCGCTGGCGATGACGCCCTCGCTCGCCCGGCTCGCAGAGCTGATGGAGCTGCCCGCCCTGCGTCCCTATTGCGACGACCCGGCCCTCGCCATGACCCGGCGCGACGAGATCAAGGGCCTCATCGCCGTGGCGGTGGCGACGCGACGCACCTCCGACTGGCTGGCGGTGCTGCAGCCGGCCGACATCTGGTGCGCCGAGGTGCTGGACTGGCCCGCGCTGATGGAGGCCGAGGCGTTCCGCCGGCTGGAACCCTTGCAGCGGATCTGGGGCGCCGGGCTGGATCTCGGCACCACCCGGGCGCCGATCCGCATCGACGGCGCCACGCTGGCCAGTCCCCGGCCGGCACCCGGGCTGGGCGCCGACCGCGACGCCATCATTGCCGAATTCGGGCTCGACGCCGATGGCGCGCCCGCGACGGAACTCAGGGCGCGGGGCTCCGCGTCATGAGGGCGGGAGAAACGCCCGCCGGCTGCAACCAAGGGAGGACGACATGAACATGACCCTGAAGGCGCTGGCCCTCGGTGTCTCGGCGACGGCGATGATCGCCGGGTCGGCCGCGGCCGAGATCGATTACGGCAGCTTCCCCGACTACACGCTGCGGGTGAAGCTGATCGGCGGCGCGCAGTACGAGCCGCTCTATGCCGAGATCGGACAGTGGGAGGAGGCGACCGGCGCCACCGTGCAGATCCTGTCGCGGCAGAACCACTTCGACCTCGACCGTGAAATCAAGCAGGACATCGCCGCCGGCACGCTCAACTGGTGCGTGGGCTCGAACCACACCAGCTTCGCGCCGCAATACGGCAACATCTACGCCGATCTGACCGAGTTGATCGATGCCGAGGTGCTGGCCGAATTCGTGCCCCTGGTGCTGGAGCACTCCACGGTCGGCGAACGGCTGGTGCAACTGCCGCGGCACTCGGATGTCTCGAACCTCTTCTTCCTGCAATCGCTCTACGAGGACGAGGAGCGCGCGGCATCCTTCGAGGACGAACACGGGTATCCTCTGGCCCCGCCCGAGACATGGGATCAGGTGCGCGACCAGGCGATGTTCTTCGCCGATCCGCCCGATTTCTTCGGCACCCAGTTCGTCGGCCGCGACGAGGCCGTCAGCGGGCGCTTCTACGAGATGCTGGTGGCCGAGGGCGGCGAGCTCTTCACCGACGATTGGGAGCCGGCGTTCAACTCCGAGGCCGGGGTTCGGGCGCTGTCGTGGTTCGTCGATCTCTATGACGCGGGCGCGGTGCCCGCGGGTGTGCCCAACTATCTGTGGGACGACACTGGCCTCGGCTTCGCCTCGGGATCGGTGGCGCTGAACCTCGACTGGGCGGGTTGGGCGGCCTTCTTCAACGACCCCGACGAATCCGCCGCGGCCGGCAACATCGGGCTGGTGCGTGCGCCGATGGGCTCGGCCGGGATCCGCACCGGCTGGTCGGGCAGCCACAGCTTCTCGATCACCGAAACCTGCGACAACAAAGAAGCCGCGGCCTCGTTCGTCACCTTCCTGACCGACCATGACCGGCAGATGGTGGAGGCGCGCCGCGGCCTGCTGCCCACCCGCACCCGGGTCTGGGAGACCGCGATGGACGAATTCCGCGAGGGCGGCGACGAGTTCATGGTGACGGTGTTCGAGACCTATCAGGCGTCGATGGCCGAGGATGCCTTCACGCCGCCTCTGATCCCGGAATGGATCGAGGTGTCGAACGTGCTCTGGCCGCAGCTTCAGGCCGCCATGGTCGGCGACCGCACCCCGCAGGAGGCGCTGGACGCCGCCGCGGCCGAGGCGCTGATCATCATGGAAGACGCAGGCTACCGCTGAGTGCCACGCGAGGGAGGGGGCCGGCGCGTCACCGACGGGCCGGCCCCGCGATCCGGGGATCGATGATGTTGCGAGCGCTTCGTGCCCGCCAGACCGCGCTGGCACCCCTGGTGCTGCTGCTGCCGGCCTTCACCGTGATGCTGTTCGTCGTCGCGCTGCCGCTGGCGTTCTCGTTCTACACAAGCCTGACGCCCTACCGGCTGATCCGGCCCGAGACGATCGAGATCTTCATCGGAGCGCGCAACTATGTCCGGCTGTGGGACAACCCGGTCTTCTGGGCGGCCTTCTGGCGCACCATCCTGTTCCTCGCCATCGCGCTGAACGTCGAGCTTCTGCTGGGCCTGGGGATTGCGCTTCTGATCAACCGGCTGACCTGGGGCCAGCGCACGCTGCGCACCATCATGATGTTCCCGATGATGTTCTCGCCGATCCTGGTCGGCTTCCAGTTCAAGTTCATCTTCAACGACAACATAGGCATCGTGAACAATGCCCTGCAGGCGCTGGGCCTGACCGACCGGGCGATCCCCTGGCTCGTGGACGCCCAGCTGGCGATGTTCTCGATCATCGTGGCCGAGGTCTGGATGTCGACCTCGATCTTCGCGATCCTGCTGCTGGCCGGGCTGCTGGCGATGCCGCGCGATCCCATCGAGGCCGCCCGGGTGGACGGCTGCAACTCGTGGCAGGTGTTCCGCCACATCACCTTGCCGTTCCTGATGCCGTTCATCTTCATCGCCATGACGATCCGCTCGCTCGATGTGGCGCGGGCCTACGACATCGTGCATGTGATGACCGGGGGCGGGCCGGCCGGGCGGACCGAGCTGCTGTGGACCCTGCTCGCCCGCGTGGGCTACGACAACGCGCGGATGGGCGAGGCCAACGCCATGGCCTATGTCTCGACGCTCCTGTCGATCGCCTTCACGGTGTTCTTCTTCCGCAAGCTCATGGCCGCACGCCGCTACATGGGGGGCGCGGAATGAGCCGGGCGGCGAAACAGCGCCTCGCCTCGGTGGGGCTGTGGCTGGTCACCTTCCTTCTGATGGTGATCATGTGCATCCCCGGCCTCTGGGTGGTGCTGTCGGCCTTCCGTCCGAACCGCGAGATCCTGGCCCGTCCGCCGGTCTGGGTGCCCGAGCGGCTGACGCTGAACAACTTCGCAAAGATCTTCGGCCTCGGCGAGGCGCAGGTGGCGATCCCCGTGGGGTCCTATTTCATGAACTCGCTGGTGATCGCGCTGACCTCGACCTTCGTGGCGCTGGTGATCGGGATGGCCGGCGGCTATGCCTTTGCGCGCTTCCGCTTCCGCTTCAAGAATTCGCTCTTCCTGTCCTTGATGCTGTTCCGCACCGTGCCCGGCATCGCGCTGTCGCTGCCGCTCTTCATGCTGTGGAGCCGGCTGGGCATCATCGACACGCAGATGGGGCTGATCATCGTCTACATCGCGCTCAACGTGCCCTTCACGATCTGGCTGATCGACAGCTTCTTCCGCCAGATCCCGATGTCGCTGTCGGAGGCCGCTCAGGTGGACGGCTGCACCCGCTGGCAGGCGTTCTGGAAGATCGAGTTTCCGCTGGCCAAGGGCGGTATCGCGGCGGCCGGGGTCTTCGCCTTCCTGACCAGCTGGAACGAATACGCGCTGGCCGCGCAGCTCACACGCTCGACCGACAGCAAGACGCTGCCGGTGGGGCTGATGGATTTCACCGCGCAGTTCACCATCGACTGGGCGGGGATGAGCGCCATGGCCGTCATCATCATCATCCCGGCGCTGATACTGACCTTCCTCGTCCAGAAGCATCTGATCCGCGGGCTCACCTTCGGCGGCGTCAAGGGGTAGGGCATGGCCGAGATATCGCTGCGCAAGCTGGTGAAGAGCTACGGCCGGATGACCGTCGTCCACGGCATCGACCTCGAGATCGCCAACAACGAGTTCGTTGTGCTGGTCGGGCCGTCAGGGTGCGGGAAATCCACCACGCTGCGAATGATCGCCGGGCTGGAGGACATCTCGGACGGCGAGATCCGCATCCGCGGCCGGCTCGTGAACGACCTGCCCCCGCGCAAGCGCAACATCTCGATGGTCTTCCAGAACTATGCGCTCTATCCGCACATGACGGTGCGCGACAATCTCGGCTTCGGGCTGAAGATCGCGGGCCAGAGCAAGGCCGTGGTGGCCGAGCGCGTGGCCGAGGCGGCCGGCATCCTCGGTCTGTCCGACCTGCTCGACCGGCTGCCGGCGGAGCTGTCGGGTGGCCAGCGCCAGCGCGTGGCCATGGGCCGCGCGATCGTCCGCCATCCCGACGCCTTTCTTTTCGACG
>PUNI01000010.1 GCA_003551745.1 Paracoccaceae bacterium
CGGGGCGCGCGCGGGCGGGCGTCAGGCGGGGGTCAGGCGGGTGCCGGCAGGCTCCGCAGGGCGTCAGCCGGCGAACGGGTCGGGGTGATAGGTGACGCCGGTGAGGACGAGCCCATGCGGCGGGGCGACCGGGCCGCAGGCGGCGCGGTCCCGGGCGGCGAGCGCCTCGGCGACGCGGCCAGGTGCCCAGGCCCCGGCGCCCACCCGTTCCAGCGTCCCGACGATCGAGCGCACCTGGTTGTGCAGGAAGCTGCGCGCGCGCAGGTGGAAGCGGAACTCGGTGCCGTGGGGCAGGGCGCTCTCCTCGATCTCCAGCGCATCGAGGGTCTTGACCGGCGAGGCGGCCTGGCAGAGCGCGGCGCGGAAGGTCGTGAAGTCGTGCCGGCCCAGAAGCTGCGCCGCGCCCGCCCGCATCGCCGCCGCGTCGAGCGGGTGGCGGACCCGCCAGGCGAGACCGGCCTCCAACGCCAGCGGCGCCCGCCGTGCCACCAGCCGGTAGGTGTAGCGACGTTCGCGGGCCGAGAAGCGGGCGTGGAAGCTCGCGGCCACCCGGGCTGCCGCCAGCACCGCCACCGGTTCCGGGCGCAGATGCGCGTTCAGCGCCTCGGCGAGGCGGAAGGGATCCCAGTCGCGGGCCAGATCGCAATGGGCGACCTGGCCGCTCGCATGCACCCCGGCATCGGTGCGTCCGGCGGCCGCGATGCCCGGGGCCGCCGGTTCCAGCCGGCGCAGCGCGGCCTCGACGGCCGCCTGCACGCTGGGCTGCCCGGCCTGTCGCTGCCAGCCCGAGAAGGATCCGCCGTGATACTCCAGACGCAGCGCGAAACGGGGCATGGCGGGCGGCCTAGCGTGCCGCCCGGGCCGCGGCAAGTACCCCCCTTAAATCCGCCGCGCCGCGGGCCTATGCTGGCCGCGCAACGAGGGGGCAGCGGGTGGTCATCGGGCGGATCGCGGACGGCGTGCTGCGGGGCATCGACAGTGTCGGCGCCACGGTGTCGGAGGCATTCTTCGAGCCGGTGCTTCGGCTCGGCGTTACCGGCCTGTCGCGGGCGGGCAAGACGGTGTTCATCACCGCGCTCGTGGCCAATCTGATGGACCGGGGCCGGATGCCGCAGCTGCGCGCGGCCGCCAGCGGTGCGATCCAGGCTGTCTGGCTGCAGCCGCAGCCCGACGTGACCCTGCCGCGCTTCGACTACGAGACGCATCTCGACGCCATGACCGGGCCCGCGCCGCACTGGCCGGAAAGCACCCGCAGCGTGTCGGAACTGCGGCTGTCGTTCCGGTTGCAGCCGACCGGCATCCTCGGCGCGGTCAGCGGCCCACGCACGCTGCATCTCGATATCGTGGACTACCCGGGCGAGTGGCTGCTGGACCTGGCGCTGCTCGAGAAATCCTATGGCGACTGGGCGCGGGAGACGCTGGAGCGGCTGCTCGCCCGCCCCGAGGCGGCGGCCTTCCTGGGCCGGATCACCTCGGCCGACCCCTCCGCGCCCCATGACGAGACGACCGCGCGCGAACTGGCCGCGGCCTTCACCGAGGCGCTGGCGGCGGGGCGCCGGGCGGGGCTGTCGGGCTGCACCCCGGGCCGCTTCCTTCTGCCCGGCGATCTGGCCGGCGCGCCGGTCCTGACCTTCGTACCGCTGGCCGCGCCGGAGCGCGCCGGTCGCGGTAGCCTCTGGCGCGAGATGGAGCGCCGCTACGAGGGCTACAAGCGCGAGGTCGTGCGCCCGTTCTTCCGCGAGCATTTCGCCCGCATCGACCGGCAGGTGGTGCTGGTCGACGCGCTGGGCGCGATCCATGCCGGCCCGCCGGCGGTGGAGGACATGCGCCGCACCCTCGCCGAGATCCTCGGCGCCTTCCGGCCCGGCCGCAGCGCCTTCCTCACCCGGCTCTGGGCGGGGCGCCGGGTGGAGCGCATCCTGTTCGCCGCCACCAAGGCCGATCACCTGCACCATTCCCAGCACGGCCGGCTGACGGCGATCATGTCGGCCATGCTGCGCGAGGCGCGCGATCGGGCGGATTTCGCCGGCGCCCGCACCGAGGCGCTGGCCATCGCCAGTCTGCGCTGCACGGTGGAGGAGACCGTCAGCCACCGGGGCGCGCCGCTCGACTGCGTGCGTGGCACGCTGCTCGACAGTGGGCGCAGCGCCGCCTTCTATCCCGGCGCCCTGCCGGAAGACCCCGGTATGCTGCTGGCCCCGGCCCGGCAGGGCGCGCCGCGCTGGCTGGAGGCCGATTACGGCATGATGGCCTTCGCACCGGCGCCGCGCACCCGCCGCCCCGGGGAGGGCCCGCCCCACATCCGCCTCGACCGCGCCGCCGAGTTCCTGATCGGCGACCGGCTGGTCTGAACAGAGGAGACCGCCATGCCCCATCCCCGCGGCCCGGTCGTGATCGAGGACGACGGTGGCCCCGGCGCCGATCCGGCGACCGCGCCCCCGATCCTCGACGCTCCCGACCCGCCGGAGGGGCGCGCGATGCAGGCGGCGATCCGGCTCGGCGCCCGGCGGCCCTCGCGCGCGGCGCGCTTCTTCTGGGGGGCGGTTCTGGCGCTTCTGGGGCTGGTGCTGTCGCTCGCGGCCTGGGACTACATCACCGGGCTGATGATGCGGCTGCCCCTGCTGGGGCTGCTGGCGGCGGTCCTCGCGGTGGTCGCGCTGGTGGCGCTGGTGGTGCTGATCCTGCGCGAGACGGCGGCGCTTGCCCGGCTGGGTCGGCTCGACTCGATCCATCGCGCGGCCACAGCGGCGCTGGAGGC
>PUNI01000591.1 GCA_003551745.1 Paracoccaceae bacterium
CCGCAACATGCTCCAGAGCCCGGATCGCGCAACGCCTGCAACCGGCGCGCCGCGTGACGGGCGAAACCCTGGATCAGCGCCTTGCGGCGGGCCGGCGCGAGCTTGTGTTCGGCACCGGCGCGCAGCATCTCGGCGTCGAACTCGTCGGCCAGCATCAGGCCTGTGTCGTCGGGAAGAAGATCGATCGGAAAGTCGGGCGGAACTGCCCAGAGAAAGCGATCGCACCAAGCCCGGTAACCCTCCCATTTGCGGTCGGCGCGGAAGTCGGCGACGCAGGACTTGCACTCGATCACCCAGATCTGGCCCTGCGCGCCCAGAGCCATCACGTCAACGCGCAGACCGGGCGCCGGCGCGAACTCCTCGACACAGGCAAACCCCGTGGCCGCAAGCTGCCGGCTGACGCCTCGGGCCAGACGCTGACCGGGCGTGAGCGGTGCTGCCTGTCTCGGCGGGACGGCTCCGATCATGGCAACAGTATGAACAAGACATGAACACCTGACAAGCCTTGCCGCCTGCGCTCGGTGACCCTACCTTGATCGTTGGCGGGTGCTGCTCTTCGCGTGCGGGGCACTTTTCCAGTGGCCGATAAGCATTCCGAGGGGGCTGGCTCTGCCGGGGTCCTGGCCTCGGTACCTGGCACCCACCTGGTGAAACCAGGCTCTCGGGAAAACCAAGCCTTCACGGTTGCAGCGGGCCCGCCACCTCCAGAGTCAGAGGGAAACCCATCCGGGCGCCTGTATCCTACGATCGGTGAACGCTCTCCGGCTCGATCCGCACCGGCGCCGGTGAGAAGACGTCGGACATCGGCAGGCTTTCGGGGCGCCCGCTGCCCGGCTCGTCCGACTCGGCCATGCTCATCACGGCGATGCCGAACTGGACGCTGGCAAACAGCAGCCCGTTGAAGAAGAACAGCAGGAAGGCGGCCAGCCAGCCACCCGAGGTGCTGAACACCAGATGCTGCAGATTGGCGATATTGAGCCACAGCAGGCCTGTAACGAAGACACCCGAGATGGCAAAGCCGATCAGGCTGTGACGAATGTACAGTCGGACGAGTTCCGGCATGCGCGTCTCCCTGCTCCAAGCATTCAACCTAGTCCTTGCGACGCCATCGGCAAAGAGGGCCGGCTGTCGCGGGTCAGAAGGCGTCCGGGCGGGCCTCGCGCGCCATGTGGTCGAGCACGGCATTGACAAAGCCTGGCTCGCGGCCTTCGGGAAAGAAGGCCTTGGCAACATTGACGAATTCGTTGATGATAACCTTCGGCGGCTTGCCCGCGTCCAGCAGTTCTGCTCCGGCAGCGCGAAACAGGGCGCGCAACGTCGGATCGATCCGGGCAATGGGCCATTTGGCCACCAGCGCACGGTCGGTCATCTGGTCGATCTTCGCCTGCCAGGTCACGGCCTCGTCGATCAGCTGGCGGAAGAGCTGCATGTCGGCCTCGCCCAGTGTCCCGCCGTCGTCCAGCGTCTGGCCGATCCGATGATCCTCGAACTCGCGGATCACGCTTTGGCTGCCCTGGCCGGCGGCCTCCATCTGGAAGAGGGCCTGCACGGCGTAGAGCCGCGCGGCCGCACGCTGGCGTTGACGCTGTTCGCGCTGGCTCATGTGCGGCCGGGCCCACTGTCGGCGATCTGGAACTCCCCGTCACCCTCGGGCCGGAAGCCGACCTTCCCGCGCGGCCCGGTCCAGTGGCGCGCCAGCGCCACGAGGTGCAGGGCTGCGGCCGCGGCGCCGCCCCCCTTGTCCTGCCCTGCCGGATCGGCGCGCACGACGGCCTGCGCGCGGTTCTCGACGGTCAGGATGCCGTTGCCGATCAGGGCCCCCTGCAGGCCCAGCAGCATCAGGCCGCGCGAGCTGTCGTTGCAGACCGTCTCGTAATGCGTCGTCTCGCCGCGGATCACGCAGCCGAGAGCGACGAAGCCGTCGAAATGCGCCTGTCGGTGCGCGAGCGCCACCGCTGTCGGGATTTCCAGCGCGCCCGGCACCTCCACCAGCTCGTGACCGGCCCCGGCCTCGGCGGCGGTCGCGGTGGCGCCGGCAATCAGCATGTCGGCGATGTCGCGATAGAAGGGGGCGACCACGAACAGCAGCTTCACCGGGCGGTCGAGGCGCGGCAGGGGCAGGGGGCTGTGGTCCTCGGTTCCGGCCACTGGCTCAGCCTTTCGGGATGGGGCGGGTGCCGGTGATCGACAGGCCATAAGCCTCGAGGCCGACCACCCGGGGCATGCCGGAATTGGTCACCAGGATGATCTCGTGCAGGCCCAGCGTCGCGAGGATCTGTGCGCCGAGTCCATATTGCCGCAGCGTCTGCGGGCTGGCCGCGCCGTCGAGTGCGAGTTTCATGTGGATGTCGCGCAACAGTACCACGGCGCCGCGACCTTCGGCAGCGATCACCTGCATCGCCCCCTGAAGATCGCCGGCATGGGAGGGGTCCACGCCGAGCAGGTCGGCCAGCGGGTCGAGCGCGTGCATCCGCACCAGCACCGGATCGGGCGTGCTCAGATCGCCCTTGGTCAGAACGATATGCTCGGCGCCCTGCGTCTCGTCGGTGAACACGCGCATCAGCCAGTCGCCGCCATGGGCCGAGGTGACGGGGCGCACCGCGCGCTCGGCCACCAGATTGTCGTGGCGGCGGCGATAGGCGATCAGGTCGGAGATGGTGCCGATCTTCAGCCCGTGGCGTTGGGCGAAGGCCACGAGGTCGGGGAGGCGGGCCATCGTGCCGTCCTCGTTCATGATCTCGCAGATCACGCCAGAGG
>PUNI01000458.1 GCA_003551745.1 Paracoccaceae bacterium
ATCGGCGGCGGGCGTCAGCGTGATGTCGCGGCCGGCGCGCACGTCGATCGCGCCCCCCGTCCCGCCCGAGGCCGGCGCGCTGGCGTCGACGCGCCCCGCAACCGCCACATCCTCGGCGGCCACGATCGAGATGCGTCCGCCCCGCGAAACCAGCGCCGCGCCTTCTGTCAGACCATTGGCGTTCACCGTGGCGGAGAACCGCATCCGCTGGTCGAAATCCTCGGGCGCCAGCGGGCCGTTCCTGCCGTCGACCAGGATCGACCGGCCCTGCAGGGTGATGCCGCCGTTTGCGTTGACCTCCCCGAGGATCGCGATGTTGCCGTTGGCAGATAACGGGATCTCGCCGCGCATCAGCGCCTGCGCGCGGGAATCGTTCACCAAGCCGTCGGCGCGCACCACCCCGTCCAGGAACTCCCGCGTCGGCGTGTTCACGGTGAGCGAGCCCACGTTCACCACGCCGTTGGGCCCGAGGATGAAGCCGTTGGCGCTGGAGAAATAGACGTTGCCGCCGATCTCGCCACGGTGGAACGAGTTCAGCGTGCCGTCAATCATCACCCCGTTGCGCACGATGTTGACGAGGCTGCCCGCCTGATCGGGGATATAGAGATCGACGCGCTGGCCCGTGCCCTGCTGGAAATCGGTGAAACTGTTGAACGCCACGTCCTTCGACACCGTGCGGGTGTCGATCCGCGTGTGGTTTTCGCCCACGGACTCCACGGTGGTCCGCGTGCGCCCGTCAGGGATGATGTTGTTGCCCCCGTCGCCGAGGTTCACCGCCTGGCCCTGCGCCCGCTCGGCAAGGCCCGCACCCATCATCAGCCCGAGAACGACGGGGCTGGCCCCCGCCATCATCGCCCCCAGAAGTGCGCTCCGGCGCCCCCGCCGCCATGTGTGCAGGGGCGCCGGCGCACCCATCAGAAGCTGTTCTCTTCGAGGGACAGGATATCGGGGTTGTCAGGATCCTGCGCATAGAGGAGCGTCAGGCTCTCGGGGGTCAGGCTCGCCTGACCGGCGGGCGCCTCGGTGAAGCGGCCCTGCATCAGCAGGATCGCCGTGTGCCCGTCGGGATCGGCGCCGCGGAACAGGAGCACCCCGTCCTCGAGCACCAGATCGGTGGTGACGGTGTCGGGCTGATACCCGGCGGCGAGGAAATGCGCCTTCAGCACGTCGCCATTGGCGACCAGCATGGCAGGCGTGATCTCGGGGTCGGTGGCCTCCGACCAGAGGATTCCCACCTGGATCAGCGCCCGGCTGCGATAACCCAGAATGTAGGAGACTTGGGAGACACCGCTGTCCGGCAGCAGTTCGGCCACCCGGACCGAAAGCACCCGCGTGCGCTCCACAGTGTTGTCACCGACCTGCACATCCTGGCCAACCAGTCCGAAATCGGCCGCGATCGCGGTACGCACGGCCTCCTCGTCCATGCCGAACCGCGCTGAGCGGAAGCCGCGGAGCCGGTAATCCTCTTGCGGCGTGGCGGTTTGCGGCGTGGCGGTCGGGTCTGCGCCGCTCACGGCGGCCTGGCCGAGCGCCTGCGGCACCGGCCCGGCGACCGCGAGAAGCGCGGCGAGCGCCAGAGCGCTGCAACCGGCAAACAGACCCTGGAAACGTTCCCTTCCCATCGCACCGCCCCCACGGCCGCAAGTTGATTTTCTGCGCTGCGGCAGACGCCGCGCTCAGGCTGCTCCCTGCGTCTCGAACGGCGCATCGGGCGCCGGGGCCGTACCCTCGTCCCCGCCCTCGGCAAGCCGCGACACCGTACGCAGGCTGAACAGATGCGCGTGGATCGCGCGCAGATACCCAGCCCTGTGCAGCGACAGCGCGGCCTCGTCGGGAAGCGCGGCCAGCGCCTCCTCGTCGACAACCATCAGACCATGCACGCTCGTGCGCCCACCCGCCTGATCCTTGGCATCGAGCGTCACCGAGCGGAACAGCTCTAGCTCGCGCAGCCGTGCCGAGAAGGCTTCGGTGCGCTCGGCCGCGGCGCGGTAGCTCTGGGCGAACTCCAGCGCGCGGGTCAGCGGTGGCTCGCTTCGGCCATCCTTGGAAAAGAACCGCTCGCCCGACTTCTTGCCAAGGCCCTCATAGCTGTCGTCGATGCAGAGCACCGGCTCCTGCCCCTGCACTTCGCCGATGATGAAGGGGTAGCGGCGCAGGTAGGCGGGCACATACGCAACCCTCCAATGGCCGTCCTCCGAAACGAAGGCATTGCTGCCGGGCGCTAGCCCGGTAACGAACACCGCCGACGGCGCCCCGGCGCTCGGCAGGAACGCCACCGGCAGATGCCCAAGCGCAGGCACGAACTCGTCGATCAGGGCCGGGATCAGATTCGCCTCTCGCGCGAATCGCAGCGGCTTGTCCGGCACGCGCATCCGAAGCTCGCGGTGGGTTTCGGTGTTGAGCGGAACGACGTTCTTGTAAAACAACGGCTTCGACACACTGACCCCCGCTGACCTTTGCGCACAATTGTCACACGCATAGCGGGAACGCTGGCAATGTTGATCTGCATTTTCAAGTATTTTGTCACGCTTGCCGTGCGGACTGGTTAGGCTCAGGACTCATAGCCAGAGGATGACGGTTGCGGCGAGGCCGATGGCTGAGAGGAAGACCTTGGGGCATCTGTCGTAGCGTGTTGCGATGCGGCGCCAGTCCTTGAGCCTGCCGAACATGATCTCGATTCGGTTGCGGCGCTTGTATCGGCGCCTGTCGTGTCGGATGGGTTTTCCGCGGGACTTCCGACCGGGGATGCATGCGC
>PUNI01000228.1 GCA_003551745.1 Paracoccaceae bacterium
AGGAGGGCGCCGAGATCGCCCGCGAGTTATACCTCGCGCTGCTGATCGACCGGAAGACCAGCCGCATCTCCTTCGTCTGCTCCACCGAAGGAGGGATGGACATCGAGGAGGTCGCCGCCGCGACGCCGGAGAAGATCCTGTCGTTCAGCATCGACCCCGCCACCGGCATCCAGGGCTTCCACGGCCGGCGGATCGCCTTCGCGCTGGGGCTCCAGGGCCGTCAGGTCCGGCAAATGGCCGATCTCGTCGGCAAGCTCTACCGCCTCTTCGTCGAGCGTGACGCCGAGATGATCGAGATCAACCCGCTGATCGTCACCGCCGAGGGCGACCTGCGCTGCCTCGACGCCAAGATGAGCTTCGATTCGAACGCGCTCTACCGGCAGCCCGAGATCCTCGACCTGCGCGACGAGAGCGAGGAAGACCCGAAGGAGCTCGCCGCCTCCCATTACGACCTGAACTACATCGCGCTCGACGGCGAGATCGGCTGCATGGTCAACGGCGCCGGACTCGCCATGGCGACGATGGACATCATCAAGCTCTACGGCGCGGAGCCCGCCAACTTCCTCGACGTGGGCGGCGGGGCCACCAAGGAGAAGGTGGCCGAGGCGTTCAAGATCATCACCTCCGACCGGAACGTGAAGGGCATCCTCGTCAACATCTTCGGGGGCATCATGCGCTGCGACATCATCGCCGAGGGGGTGATCGCCGCGGTCAAGGAGGTCGGTCTGGAGGTGCCGCTGGTGGTGCGTCTGGAGGGCACCAATGTCGAGACGGGCAAGGAGATCATCGAGGCCTCGGGCCTCAACGTGATCGCCGCCGACGACCTCGACGACGCCGCGCGGAAGATCGTCAAGGCGGTGCGGGGCTGACGCCTCCGCGCAAGAGGGACAGCAAGAGCGGGATCGCTCGCCAGAACGAACGGAGCCGAAATGGCCATTCTCTTCGACAAGGACACCAAGGTGATCTGCCAGGGCTTTACCGGCTCGCAGGGCACCTTTCACTCGGAACAGGCCATCGCGTACGGCACGCAGATGGTGGGCGGCGTGACGCCGGGCAAGGGGGGCACGCATCACCTGAACCTGCCCGTCTTCAACTCGGTCCACGAGGCCATCGCCGCCACCGGCGCCAACGCCACGGCGATCTACGTGCCGCCGCCCTTCGCCGCCGATTCGATCCTCGAGGCGATCGACGCCGGGATGGAGCTGATCGTCTGCATCACCGAGGGCATCCCGGTGCTGGACATGATGAAGGTGAAGCGCGCCCTGGAGGGCACGCACTCGCGGCTGATCGGGCCGAACTGCCCCGGGGTGATGACGCCCGACGCCTGCAAGATCGGCATCATGCCCGGCTCGATCTTCTCGCGCGGGTCGGTGGGCGTGGTGAGCCGCTCGGGCACGCTGACCTACGAGGCGGTGAAGCAGACCTCCGACGTGGGGCTCGGCCAGTCCTCGGCGGTGGGGATCGGCGGCGACCCGATCAAGGGCACCGAGTTCATCGAGGTGCTGGAACTGTTCCTCGCCGACCCCGAGACCGAGAGCCTGATCATGATCGGCGAGATCGGCGGCTCGGCCGAGGAGGACGCCGCGCAGTTCCTCAAGGACGAGGCGAAGAAGGGCCGCTCGAAGCCCTGCGCCGGTTTCATCGCGGGCCGCACCGCGCCGCCGGGCCGGCGGATGGGCCACGCCGGCGCCATCGTCGCCGGCGGCCAGGGCGGCGCCGAGGACAAGATCGAGGCCATGCGCTCGGCCGGCGTCGTCGTCGCCGACAGCCCCGCGGGGCTGGGCGAGGCGGTTGTCGAAGCGATCGGATCACGCAAGTGACACCGGGCCGCCGCAGCCCCCGGACTGCCGCCGCGCCACTGCTCGGCCTGGCACTGGCGGCTGCGGCGCCGGCCTTTGCGGAGGCGGAGCTGCCGACCTGGCTCGGCGCCTGCCTTTCGGATCACGGGGAGCGCGCGCGCTATCACGGCGAGCTTCTGGCGGCGGGCTGGTCCGAGATCCCGGCGACGGGCCGGGCCGAGGCGATGCTGACCCTGGCTGACGCCTTCCTCGGCTCCAACACCTATGCCATCGACTGGCAGGATCCGGGCGTGCGGGCCGATGCGCTCGAGGCCTGGGAGGATTTCACCCGGGACGCGCCGCTCTTTGCGCAGGATGGAGCCGTGCTGCATCTGGCCGGCTATCGCAGCGACGGGCCGCTGATGGCGGTCGAGTGCTGGGTGGCGCTGCCCGGACCCGACCTCACCGAGCCGCATCTGGCGGCCGGTCGTGCCGACGGCCGGCTTGAATCCTTCGGCGGCTTCGTCATGCTGAGCCTCGAGTGGGATCATAGCCGCACCCAGGCCATCACCCTGCGCGCCCTCCGGCTCGATCCGCCGGAGGCGCTGGCGCCGCCGCTGGCGGCCACGGACGCCCTGCTGATCGTTTCCGCCTTCCAGCCAAGCGAGTAGTCGCACCATGACCGAACAGAGCCGCAACGATGCCTTCCGCTCCGAGAGCTTCCTGCACGGGGCGAACGCCGCCTACATCGACCAGCTCTATGCGCGCTATCGCAACGATCCCGGCGCCGTGGACGCGGCATGGGCGGAGTATTTCCGGGCGTTGGGCGAGGCCGAAGCGCCGGCGGGGCCGTCCTGGGCGCGCACCGACTGGCCGCCGCAGCCGGCCGACGAGCTGACCGCCGCGCTGGACGGCCAGTGGCCGGCCCCGCCGCCGGCGGCCAAGGAGAAACAGGCTGCCGCCGACAAGATCC
>PUNI01000306.1 GCA_003551745.1 Paracoccaceae bacterium
CTATTGCGACGCCGCCAACAGCCCGCGCCGCCGCGCCGCGCGCACGGTGCTCGATCTGCTGTTTCATCGGCTGACCACCTGGCTCGCGCCGATCCTCGTCTTCACCATGGAGGACGTGTGGCTCGCCCGCTTCCCCGACGAGGACGGCAGCGTGCATCTGCAGGACATCCCCGAGACGCCGGCCGACTGGCGCGACGCGGCGCTGGCGGCGAAATGGGCCGGCATCCGGCAGGCCCGCCGCGTGGTGACCGCGGCGCTGGAACTGCAGCGGCAGGACAAGGTGATCGGCGCGAGCCTCGAGGCGGCGCCGGTGGTGCATGTGCGCGATGCCGACGTGCTGAAGGCGCTGAAGACCGTGGATTTCGCCGATCTCTGCATCACGTCGGCCATCGGGCTCACCGGCGATCCGATGCCGCAGGAGGCGTTCCGCCTGCCCGAGGTGCCGGGCGTCGGCGTGGTGTTCGAGAAGGCCGAGGGCGAGAAATGCCTGCGCTGCTGGAAGATCCTGCCCGATGTGGGCCGGCACCGCCATCCCGGCGTGTGCGCCCGCTGCAATGATGCCCTCGGATGAGGCGGTCGCGGCCGCGGTGATGGATCTGGCCCACCGGCGGGGCCGGGGCGCGAGCTTCTGCCCCTCGGAGGCGGCGCGGGCGCTGGCGGCGGACTGGCGCCCGCTGATGCCCCAGGTGCGGCGGGTCGCGGCGATGCTGGCGGGCGAGGGGCGGCTGGTGGCGACGCAGAGGGGTCTGCCCATAGATGCGGCGGCGGCGCGCGGCCCCATCCGTCTGCGGCTGGGCTGAGCGGCGCCGGGCGCCCGGCCTGCAGCCGTGGCCGTGGCAGCGCCGGCGACGTTCGGAGGGGATGGGCGTGCTCTCGGACGACCGTGAAACCGACGGAACCTTCGGCCGGACCTGGCCGCTGGAGCCGGGCGTTCGCGGCGCGGCGGTGTTCTCGCGCTGCGGGGCCTACCGGCCCTATCTCAGCCGCCGCTGGGGGGCGGGCGGCATGGTGATGTGGCTCTGCATGAACCCCTCGGCGGCCAGCGATCGGCGTGACGACGCAACGTCCCGCAAGCTCACGCGGCACTCGCGGCGGCTGGGCTTCGGGGGGCTCTTCCTGCTCAACGTCATGGATTTCCGGGCGACCGACCCGGCCCGGCTGCCGGCCGGGAGGGAACGGTCGGCGGGCAACCTGCGCCACATCGCCCGTTGCGCGCGGCTGTGCGACCGGCTGGTGATCGCCTGCGGTGGGCTCCGCGGAAAGGCGCGGTGGCTTTCCTGCGCGATGGAGGCGCTGGACGCCTGCGGCGATGTTCCGATGCTCTGTGTCGCCGTCAACGGCGACGGGGCGCCGCGCCATCCCCGGGTGTTTCGCGGGGATTTCGTGCTTCGGCCCTTCCGCCGGGCCCGCTGGCCGTCCCTGGCGGCGCCAAGCTCGGCGCAGAGCTCGAAGGATGCTCTTCCGGGGGCGCCTCCGACCTGGGGCCGGATGTCGGGCGGTGGGTGATACCCCTGATCGCGCAGATCGGCGGCGGCGCCGGCCGTTGCAGGGCGGGGGCCGGGCGGCCGGCCCCCGCCCGGGTCGCGTCAGGAAGCGAGCAGCTTGGCCTTCTGTTCGGCAAACTCCGCCTCGGTCAGGATGCCCTTTTCTTTCAGCTCGGTCAGTTTGACCAGCTCGTCGGCCGGCGAGACGGCCACCGAGCGGATGTAGTTGCGCCGCGATTCCTCGGCCCGGGCCATGGCCTCGGCGGCGTGCTCCTGCATGCGGTCGCCGCGGGCGATGATGTAGACGAGCACGCCCAGCCAGGGAAAGATGATGACGAAGCCGATCCACAGGGCCTTGGCGATGCCGCCCATGTCCTTCGAGCGGAACACGTCGGACACCACCGAGATCAGCACCCAGAACCAGGCAACGAGCAGGAAGAGCCAGAAGATCGACCAGATTATGTGAAAGAAACCGACGCCGTTTTCCATGTAATCGCCCTTTCCGGAAGAAACGGCGCGCCCACCCGACGCGCCCGACGGGGTGACCTTTCCCCCTCACGCCGTTCGGATCAAGCCATTTCTGCGGAGCGGCCGCCGGCGGCCGGTTATCGGCGGGCCGGCAGCGCCTGCATCGCGACACCGGCCAGCGTGAGATAGAGGCTGGCGATGACCAGCGCCGCGCCGGCCCATGGGGGCTGGGCGAAATCGGTCCAGGCCGCCCAGCCGGCGAAGACCACCCAGGCCAGGGCCATCGGCAGGGTCAGCCAGCGCCAGCGCCGGGTGCGCACCGGATGCACGAATTTCAGCGGCGTGAACATGGCAACCGACAGTCCAACCACCACCACGAGCGTCACCCAGTAGCCCGGCTCCACCGCGAAGACCACCAGCGCCACCATGTTCCAGCAGGCCGGAAAGCCCGCAAAGGTGCCGTCGGCGTTCTTCATGCGGGTGTCGGCGAAATAGAGTGCGGAGGAGAAGGTGATCACGATGATCGCGATCCATCCCGTCCAGCCCGGAAGCAGCCCCGACTGGAAAAGCGCGAAGGCCGGGATGAAGACATAGGTGAGATAGTCGATGATCAGGTCGAGCAGCACGCCGTCGACCTTCGCGGCATAGGTGGTGACGTGGTAGCGCCGCGCCAGCGGGCCGTCGATGCCGTCGACGATCAGCGCCACCACCAGCCACAGGAACATCAGGCTCCAGGCGCCCTGGGCGGCGGCCAGCATCGCCAGCATCGAGAACACCGCTCCGGTCGCGGTGAAGAGATGCACGGCATAGGCGGGCAGCTTCGGGTTCATGCCGAGCGTCTTGGCCGAAAATCCCCCGGCGGGCAACGCTGCCGGGAGGTCAGGCGCGGGGGTGGGCGGCGCTGTAGGCCGCCATCAGCCGGGTGCTGTCGATGCCGGTGTAGAGCTGCGTCGTCGAAAGCGAGGCGTGGCCCAGAAGCTCCTGGATGGCGCGCAGGTCGCCGCCGGCGGCCAGCAGATGGGTGGCGAAGGAGTGACGCAGCGCATGGGGCGTCGCCGTCTCGGGCAGGCCGAGCCCGTGGCGCGCGGCCTCCATGGCGCGGGCGACCTGTCGCGGCCCGAGCGCGCCGCCGCGGACGCCGCGGAACAGCGCCGCGCCGGGCGCCGGCGGAAAGGGGCAGAGCGCGGCATAGCGGTCCACCGCGGCGCGCGCCGCGGGCAGCACGGGCACCAGCCGCTCGCGCCCGCCCTTGCCGCGAATGCGCAGGGTCTCGCCCAGCGGCACGTCCGGGCCGGTGAGCGCCAGCGCCTCGGACACCCGGAGCCCGCAGCCGTAGAGGAGTGTGATCACCGCGGCATCCCGCGCGGCCACCCAGGGCTCGGCCGGGGCCGCCTCCACCGTCTCGATCACCGCCCTGGCTGCGTCCACCGCCAGCGGGCGCGGCAGCTTTCGGCGGTGGCGCGGGCCGCGGGCGGCGAGCGCGGCGGTGGCGTCGAGGCCCTCGCGGGCCGAGAGCCAGCGGTGGAAGCTGCGCACCGCCGAGAGCGCCCGAGCCAGGCTTCGGGCGCTGATCCCGCGGGCGCGCTCGGCGGCCATGAAGGCGCGCAGGTCGGCCGGGCCGAGCCGGGCAAGCACGCCGAGCCCCTCGGCGCCGCCGCGGTGGGCGGCGAGAAAACCGAGATAGCGCGCGACGTCGCGGCCATAGGCCCGGATCGTGTTCGCCGCTGCCCCGTCGCGGGCCGAGAGCGTGGCCAGCCATTCGGCCTGCGCGGCCCGGGCCGCGGGAGACGCCAGCGCGGCTCGCTCCGCGGGGGCCTCCGCATCCGCCCCGTCCGCGGCTGTCACCGGCCGGGCCGGGCCCGTCACGTCAGCCAGCGGCGCAGCATCCGCTCGAAACCGGAAGCCAGGAAGGCCAGCAGATCCGTGCCTTGCCCGGGGCGGAACTGGGCGGCGTCGGCCGAGCCCAGCACCAGCATCCCCGGCAACCGCCCCTCGCCCAGGTCGAGCCGCAGCAGCGCCTCCGAGCGGACGACGCCGGCCCTGGCGCCATGCAGCCCGCTGTCGGCGACATGGTCGCGCAACACCACCTGCCGCCCGGCCTGGCCCTGCATCGCCGCCGCCACCGCGCCCGGCGCGGCCACCGTGACCACCTCGGAGACGCGCCGCAGCGACGGTTCGCGCGCATCCTGCGGGCTTTCCAGAACGAGCCGGACGCTGGCGATCTTGAGGATCTGGGCGACCTCGCCGCCAAGGGCGCCGAGAAAGCCCTCGAAGCCGGTCTCGTCCAGCAGCCGCAGCAGCGCGCTCTGGATCTGCCGGGTCGAGGCGAGGTTGTCATAGGCCGCGGCGATCACCGCCTGGTGGGTTTCCTCGAGCTGCAGAAGCCGGGTTTCCAGACGGTCCATCGCCATCGCCCTGAGGTCGATCACGTTGTCGGCCTGCACCGGCCCGTGGCCAGCCTCGACCAGTCGCCGCATCACGTCGATGTCGTCGAGCACGATGTCGGGCCGTGCCAGAATGCGCGCCTTGAGCGCCTCGTCAAAATCGCTCTCTATCGCCGGTCCTGCCGTCGCCATGCCTGCCCTCGTCTCGCTGCCTCTTTCGCGGCCCTCTGCGGAGCCATGCATCTGGGCTTATACCAGCCTCAGAGGATTTTCTGCCCGGTTTTTTCCCAATCCTTCAGGAACTGTTGCAGGCCGCGGTCGGTCATCGGGTGCTCGGCCAGCTTGCGGATCACCTCGGGCGGGGCGGTGATCACGTCGGCGCCGATGCGCGCTGCCTCGGCGACATGGTTCACCGAGCGGATCGAGGCGGCGAGGATCTGGGTCTTCATGTCGTAATTGTCGTAGACGGTGCGGATGTCGGAGATCAGCTCCATCCCGTCGAGGTTGATGTCGTCGAGTCGGCCGACGAAGGGCGAGATGAAGGACGCCCCCGCCTTGGCGGCCAGGATCGCCTGGTTGACCGAGAAGCATAGCGTCACATTCACCGTGAAGCCTTCGCCGGTGAGCACCTTGCAGGCCTTCAGCCCGTCCCAGGTGAGCGGCAGCTTGACCGCGATGTTGGGCGCGATTTCGGCCAGCCGGCGGCCCTCGGCGATCATCGCCGCGGACTCGAGGGCCACCACCTCGGCCGAGACCGGGCCTGCGACGATGGCGCAGATCTCCTTCGTCACCTCGAGGATATCGCGGCCGGATTTCAGGATCAGCGAGGGGTTGGTGGTGACCCCGTCCACCATGCCCAGCGCGTTGAGGTCCGAGATGGCGGCCACATCGGCCGAGTCGACGAAGAATTTCATGGCGCGCGCCTCTTGCGGTTGGGCGTGGATGCGGATGGTCTGGCGGGCGTGATAGCGCAAGCGGATCGGGGCCGGAACCCCCCGGCGGGGCAGGGCATGGAGCCGGCGTTCTTCGCGCCGGGCACGCGGGTGGCCGTGCTGACGGCCGAACCCGTGGGCGTGCTCGACTATCGCGCACCCGAGGGCGGCGCGGCACTTGGGGCCTTCGTGCTCTGCCCGCTGGGACCGCGCCGGGTGGCGGGCGTGGTCTGGGGGCCGGGGGAGAGCGATCTGCCCCCGGAGCGGCTGCGGGCGGTGGCGCAGGTGCTCGATGTCGCGCCGATGGCGCCCGAGTTGCGGCAGTTCCTGGCCCGGGCCGCGGCCTACACGCTGACGCCTCTGCCGGCGATGCTTCGGCTGGCGACCCGGGCGCCTGGGCTGTGGGAGGGCCCGGCGCTGCGCCGGGTGCTGCGCCGGGCCGGGCCCGAGCCCGCGCGGATGACACCGGCGCGGGCGCGCGTGCTCGATGTGCTGGAGGCCTATGGGGGCGCCGGTCTGGGGGTGGGGGAACTGGCTGCCGAGGCCGGGGTGTCGCCGGGCGTGGTGAAGGGGCTGGTGGAGGCCGGCACCCTGGCCGAGGAGGCGGCGCCGCGCGACCAGCCCTTCCCGCGGCTCGATCCTGCCCGGCCCGGCCCGGTGCTGGCACCCGATCAGGCCGAGGGCGCGGCGCGGCTGCGCGTCGGCGTGGCGGGCGGCGGCTATGGCACGACCCTGCTGCAGGGCGTCACCGGCTCGGGCAAGACGGAGGTCTATCTGGAGGCGGTGGCCGAATGCCTGCGGCGGGGCCGGCAGGCGCTGGTCCTTCTGCCCGAGATCGCCTTGACCGCCGAATTCCTCGCCCGCGTCGAGGCCCGCTTCGGCGCGCGCCCGGCCGAATGGCATTCGGGCATCACCGCGGCCGAGCGGCGCCGGGCGTGGCGGATGGTGGGCGAGGGGCAGGCCGATCTTGTGGTCGGCGCGCGGTCGGCGCTGTTCCTGCCGTTCCGCGATCTGGGCCTGATCGTCGTCGACGAGGAACACGATGGCTCCTACAAGCAGGAGGACGGCGCGCTCTACAACGCCCGCGACATGGCGGTGCTGCGGGCCGCGCTCGCGGGCGCACAGGTCGTGCTCTCCTCGGCGACGCCCTCGCTGGAAAGCTGGGTGAATGCCGAGGCGGGGAAATACGCCCGCATCCGGCTCGAGTCGCGCTTCGGCCCGTCGGAACTCCCCGAGATGCGCGCCATCGACCTGCGTGGCGAGAAGCTAGAGACCGGCCGCTGGATCTCGCCCACGCTCTCCCGCGCCGTGGCGAGCCGGCTCGAGGCGGGCCAGCAGGCGCTTCTGTTCCTCAACCGCCGGGGCTACGCGCCGGTAACGGTGTGCCGGGCCTGCGGCCACCAGATCGGCTGCCATGCCTGCGACGCGCGCATGGTCGAGCACCGCTTCCTGCGCCGGCTCGTCTGCCACCAGTGCGGGGCGAGCGACCCGATCCCCGAGGCTTGCCCGGCCTGTGGCGAGACCGGGCGGCTGTCGGCCATCGGGCCCGGGGTGGAGCGGCTGGCCGAGGAGGTTGCCGCGCGGTTCCCCGAGGCGCGCGTCGCGGTGCTGTCGTCGGATCTCTTCGGCACCGCGCGCGAGCTGAAGGAGCGGATCGCCGCGATCGCGCGCGGCGAGGCCGACATCATCATCGGCACCCAGCTCGTCGCCAAGGGGCACAACTTTCCGCTGCTGACGCTGGTGGGCGTGATCGACGCCGATCTCGGGCTGCAGGGCTCCGACCTGCGGGCGGCCGAGCGCACCTTCCAGCTGGTGCGACAGGTGGCGGGGCGCGCCGGACGCGGCAGCCGGCGCGGCGCCGCGCTGATCCAGACCTGCCAGCCCGCGCACCCGGTGATCCGCGCGATCCTGTCGGGCGACGAGGAGGGCTTCTGGCGCACCGAGGCCGCCGGCCGTCAGGCGATGGGGATGCCGCCATTCGGCCGGCTGGCCGGGATCATCCTGTCCTCGCCCGTGCTGGAGGAAGTCTTCGATCTCGGCACCGAGCTTGCCCGCAACGACGCCCCCCTGCGCGCCATCGGCGCCGAGGTGTTCGGCCCGGCGCCGGCGCCGGTCAGCCGTATCCGCGGGCGCCACCGGGTGCGGCTTCTGGTGAAGGCGCCCCGCGCCGCGCCGCTGCAGTCGGCGCTGTCGGACTGGGTTTCCGGCCTGAAGCTGCCTGCCCGCCTGCGGCTTGCCATCGACATCGACCCGCAGAGCTTTCTCTGAGCCGCGAGCATCCGTTGACGCTTGGTCGGCACGGGTCCGGCTGCTAGCCTTGCGCGCCCGCAGCGGAAGGGGAAGGCCCGATGACCACCGTCAGCTATCCGCGCTATGGGCTCAGCTTTGCGCAGCCACCCGACTGGCAGGGCCAGGAAACGCCGCACGGCTATGTCATGGGCTCGGCGGTGCACCCCGGCATGCTGGTGGCGAGCCTGCACGAGCATCGGAACCTCGCCACGCTGCAGCAGCAGGCGCAGGCGGGGATCGGTGACGGCGCCACCTTCCAGCTGATGCCGGCCGGCGGCTTCGAGCCGGTGGGCGAGGCCGGGCTTGGCGGCATCTTCGAGGGCATGTTCTCGGGCGACTTCGCCAGGGCCTATGTGGCGGGCCTCATCCACCCTCACGGCGGGCCGGGGGTGCTCATTGTCGCGGTGACGACACCCGATGCGTTTGCGCCCCTTCATCGCGACGCGGTGCTGGCGCTTGCCGCAAGCCTGCGGTTTGACCCGCCGGGGCAGGGCGCGCTGCACGACGGCTGGACCCGGGCGCTGGCGGGCAGCCGGCTGTTGCACCTGAGCAGCGCCTCGGCGCCGAGCGGGGGCGGCTTCGCATCGAGCCGCACCGAGCTCGATCTGCTGGCGGACGGGCGCTTTCGTCTCGCCGCGCGCAGCCAGGCCAGCATGAGCGCTGCCGGCCTGAGCGGCCACAGCCGGGGCGCCGACGGCGCATCGGGGCGCTGGCGGGTCGAGACGGCCGGGGGTGCCGAGAGCGAAGGCGCGGAGGGCGTTCTGGTCCTGAGCCACGACGACGGCCGGCACACGGAATATCGCCTTGCCCCGGGCGCCGAGGCTGGCGAGGTCTTGCTGGACGGCGCACGCTGGTTCCTGCAGCGCGGTGTCGCTGCCGGGTGATCGGGCGCGGCGCGCCGGGCCATCTTGCGCCCGCCCTCGATTGCGCTGATGTTGCGCGCAAACGAAAGGACGGCAGATGCAGATTCAGGTGAACACCGACAACAGCATCCACGGGCGCGACGACGTGATCCGCTTCGTCACCGGCGTGGTGGAATCGAAGCTGGGCGCCGTCGCCGCGCATATCACCCGCATCGAGGTGCACATCGGCGACGAGAGCCGGGGCAAGCACGGTGCCGGCGACAAGCGCTGCATGGCCGAGGCGCGGCTGGAAAACCGCCAGCCGACGGCGGTCACCCACAATGCCGACAGCATCCAGAGCGCGGTGACAGGCGCGGTGGACAAGCTGCGCAACGCGCTCGACCGCGAGCTCGGCAAGCTCAAGGCGCATCGGTGAGCGTCACGCTCTACGGGATCCATACCTGCGATACCTGCCGCAAGGCGACGCGCGCCCTGCGCGCGGCGGGCCATGAGGTGACATTGCGCGACGTGCGCGCGCTGCCGCTGACCGAGGCGGAACGCGCCGAGTTCGTGGCCGCCTTCGGCGCGCGGATCGTCAATCGCGCGTCGCCCAGTTTCCGCAAGCTGCCCGAGGCGCTGAAGGCGGCGGAGCCGGCGGCGCAGCTCGCCGCACAGCCAACGGTGATGAAGCGTCCGGTGATACGGGACGGCGCTCGGCTCCACCTGGGCTGGTCGGCGGAGGTGCAGGCGCAGCTTCTCTGAGCGGCCGGGAGCGGTCAGGCGTCGACCGGGATCATCGTGCCCAAGAGCTCGGCGACCGGGCCGGTCGCGCCGTCGCGCTCGGCCACGACGCCCGCGCGCACCACCACCAGACGGCGGCCCGCGCGCAGCACCTCGCCGGTGGCGATCAGGCGGCGGCCGGTCGCGGGCGAGAGCAGGTTGATCTTCATCTCCACGGTCAGCACCTCGCGGCCCTCGGGCATTCGGCTCAGCGCGGCATAGCCGGCCGCGGTGTCGCCGAGGGCGAAGGTCACGCCGGCATGCCCGGCGCCCTGCTGCTGCAGGAAGCCGGGCCGGATCGGGGCGGCGATCACCACCCGTCCCTCGGCAGCCTCCAGCAATTCGGCCTGCAGTGTCGTCATCAGGCTCTGGCGAGCGAAGCTTGCGGCGATCCGGTCCTGCACTTTGCTCATCCTGCCCTGCGCCGCTGCATCGGCACCGGTTGCGCCCGCTTGCCGGTCAGCACCGCCAGCGCGCCGGGCGCCATAAGGGTTGCCAGTGCCTCGGCCTTGGTGCTGAGCCCGCCGGTGTAGGTGCCGAAGGCCGGCAGGATGACACGGGCGCTGTCGATCAGGAAGCAGGGCCGGCTGATCCGGGCGCCGCCGAGCGCCAGCCGCAGCTTGGGGTGGTAGTGGCCCGAGATCTCCCCGCGTGCCTCCGGTCGGGCGATGTGGCGGAAGCTGAGCGGGCCGAGCACGAGGCTGCCGCGATGGCTGCCGCCGAGGTCGAGCGGGCCGGGATCGTGGTTGCCCTCTACCCAGATCCAGCGTCGGCCCGCCATCAGCCGGGCCAGCCACAGCTGCGCGTCCTCGGGCAGCGCGCCCGCTGCGGCGCTGTCGTCGAAGCTGTCGCCCAGGCAGAGCACGCAGGCCGGATCGGTGGCCTCGATGTCGGCCTCGAGCCGCATCAAGGTGTCCTGCGTCTCGTAGGGCGGCAGCAGGTTGCCGCCGCGGCGGGCAAGGCGTTCGGCCTTGCCGAGATGCAGATCTGAGAGCGCCAGCAGCCGTTCCGCCGGCCAGTGCAGCGCGCCGGAGGCAAGCGCGCGCAGGGTTGCTCCGCAAAGCTCGAAGTCATGGGCGGTCATGTCGCTCTGGTGCCCGCGGCGGGCCGGCTTGGCAAGGCTTCAGGCGGGGTGGTCCCGATGTGGAGGCCCGGCGCGGCGGGTCAGGCGAGGCCGGCTTCGGCCATGAGCCGTTCGGCCGCCTCGGCGACCAGCCGCTCGCGGCCGGCGCCCTCCACCGGGATGCGGCCGGGCTCGAGGAAGAGCGGCGCGGCGAGCGGGCTGACCCGGGCGAGGCGCATGTGGTCGATGCGCCCGCCGACCCGGTCGAGCATGGCCTCGATGCGGCCGAAATCGACCAGCCCGCGCATCGCCTCCTCGCGGGTGATCGCGAGCATCAGATGGCCGGGGTCATAGCGACGCAGCGTGTCGTAGAGGATGTCGGATGAGAAACTGGCCTGTCGTCCGGTCTTGCGCCGGCCCGGGGTGTTGCGGTCGATCATCCCGGCGACGATGGCGGCGGCGCGGAAGGTGCGCTTCATCACCGCGTTGCCCTGCAGCCAGCTGTCCAGCCCCACCCGCAGCGCTTCGCGGTCGAAGAGCGGGGCCGCGTCGCGCAGCGGCTCCAGCCCCCAGATCAGCGTGGCGTAGTCGGTTGCGACGAAGCCGAGCGGGGCGTGGCCGGTCTCCTCCAGCCGCTTGGTGAGCAGGAGGCCCAGCGTCTGCTGGGCATTGCGCCCGGCAAACCCGTAGACACAGACATGCTGCCGGCCGTCATGGGGGAAGGCTTCGACGAGCAGCCGGTCGGGTGCGGGGAGGTGCGAGACCTCGCGCTGCAGCGCCAGCCATTCTGCGGTGTGCCGCGGCAGCTCCGGCCAGTCTGATTGTTCGAAAACTGCAAGAATCCGATCTGCGAGTATCGTGGACGTAGCAAATTTGGTTCCATTAAAGACAGCCACTTTCGGATCGCGTCCGGGCTGGCGGGTCACTTCGACGGTCATCTCGCGCAGGGTTTCGTAGCGCACCACATGGCCGCCGATGAGGAAAGTGTCGCCGGGGGTAAGGGTGGCGGCGAAGCCCTCCTCGACCTCGCCGAGCGGGCTGCCGCCGCGGCTGTTCTTAAGCCGCACGGGCAGGGTCTCGGTGTCGATGATGGTGCCGAGGTTCATGCGGATCGCGCGCGCCGCGCGGGGGTCGCGCAGGTGCCAGCGTCCGTCGGGGCAGCGCATCAGCCGCTGCCAGCGGTCATAGGCGCGCAGCGCATAGCCGCCGGTGGCGACGAACTCGAGGCAGGCGTCGAAGTCGGGGCGGGTCAGCCCGGCATAGGGGCCGGCGGTGGTCACCTCGGCATGGAGCGCATCGGCGTCGAACGGGCCGGCGGCGGCGGTGGCCAGGATGTGCTGGCAGAGCACGTCGCGGGGGCCGGGGCCGCGTGGCTCGCCGTCGAGCGTGCCCTCGCGCACCGCCTGGAGGGCGGCGTGGCACTCCACCACCTCGAACCGGTTCGCCGGGACCAGCAGCGCCTTCGACGGCGCATGGTAGCGGTGATTGGCCCGCCCGATCCGCTGCACCAGCCGCTTGACGTTCTTCGGCGCACCGACCTGGATCACGAGGTCGACATCGCCCCAGTCGATGCCGAGGTCGAGCGTGCCGGTGCAGACCACGGCGCGCAGGGCACCGGCGGCCATGGCCGCCTCGACCCTGGCGCGGGCCTCGCGCGACAGGCTCCCGTGGTGGATGCCGATCGGCAGGCTCTCGTCATTGGCGAGCCAAAGCTCGTGGAAGAAGATCTCGGCCTGGGCGCGGGTGTTATGGAAGATCAGCGTGGTGCGATGCCGCCGGATTTCATCCAGGATCGCCGGAACCGCGTGCCGGCCGCCGCCGCCGGCCCAGGGCGGCGGCACGCTGTCGAGCATCCGGATGTCTGGCGCGGGGCCCGGGTCGGCGTGGAGGATCGCGCAGGGCTCGGGGTGGCGGGCGAGGAAGCGGGCCAGCGCCGGCGGGTCTTCGACGGTGGCAGACAGCCCGACCCGGCGCAGCCCGGGGACGAGGCGCGACAGCCGTGCGAGGCCCAGCATCAGCTGGTCGCCGCGTTTCGATTCCGCCAGCGCGTGGATCTCGTCCACCACCACCCGGCGCAAACCTGCGAAGATGCGCGGTGCATCCTCGTAGCTCAGCAGCAGCGCGAGGCTTTCCGGCGTGGTCAGCAGGATATGCGGCGGGTCGGCGCGCTGGCGCTGCCGGCGGCTGTGGGGGGTGTCGCCGGTGCGATCCTCGATGCGCACGGGCAGGCCCATCTCCTCGACCGGGCGGGTAAGGTTGCGGCGGATGTCGCTGGCGAGCGCCTTGAGCGGCGAGATGTAGAGCGTGTGCAGCCCGGGAGCGGGCTCGGCCGCGATCTCGACCAGCGATGGCAGGAAGCCCGCAAGGGTCTTTCCGCCGCCGGTGGGCGCCACCAGCAGAAGC
>PUNI01000301.1 GCA_003551745.1 Paracoccaceae bacterium
CAGGCGCGGGCGCTCGCCGCGGCCTTTCCGGGCGCGGTGACGCTCGGGATGGCGCCGGCCTATGACGGGCAGGACGCCGCCCGCTTCGACCGGCTTGCGCGTCTGGCTGGCCGGCTTGGAGTCCCGACCGTGGCCACAGCCCGGCCGCTCATGCATACGGGCCGGCGCCGGCGGCTGGCCGATGTGCTCACAGCGATCCGTCTCGGCCGGCGGGTCGATGAGCTGGGCCGCGCCGCGCTTGCCAATGCCGAATGTCGGCTGCGCGGCGAGGCAGAGATGCTGCGCCTCTTTCGCGGCCACGAGGCGGCCGTGCACCGTGCGGGCGAGATCGCGGCGCGCTGCGCCTTCGCGCTCGACGAGCTGCGCTACGAATACCCTTCCGAGATCACGGCCGGCGAGGCGCCCCCCGACCGGCTGCGCCGGCTGGCGGAGGCGGGGCTCGCGCGCCGCTATCCGGCCGGCATCCCCGACCGGGTGCGGGCGATGATGGCCCATGAACTCGACCTGATCGGCCGGCTCGCCTACGAGCCCTATTTCCTGACCGTCCACGACATCGTGGCCTTCGCGCGTTCCCGCGGCATCCTCTGCCAGGGCCGCGGCTCGGCAGCCAATTCGGTCGTCTGCTACGCGCTCGGGGTCACCGAGGTCTCCCCCGAGATCGGCACCATGGTCTTCGAGCGTTTCGTGTCGGAGGCCCGCAACGAGCCCCCCGACATCGACGTCGATTTCGAGCACGAGCGCCGCGAGGAGGTGATCCAGTGGATCTATGACCGCTATGGCCGCCACCGCGCCGGGCTCTGCGCCACGGTGATCCACTATCGCGGCAAGCGCGCAGTGCGCGAGGTGGGCCGGGCGATGGGGCTTTCGGAGGACACCGTGGCCGCGATGTCGTCCCAGATCTGGGGCTTCGGCTCGCTGAAGGGCACCGAGGCGGAGCGCCTGAAGGAGATCGGCCTCGACGTCGCCGATCCGCGGCTGGCCCGGACGATGGAGCTTATCGCCGAGATCCAGGGCTTCCCGCGGCACCTGTCGCAGCACGTCGGCGGCTTCGTCATCACCGAAGGCCGGCTCGACGAGCTTGCGCCGGTCGAGAACGCGGCGATGGACGGGCGCACGGTGATCCCCTGGGACAAGGACGACCTCGACAGTCTCGGGATCCTCAAGGTCGATGTGCTGGCGCTCGGCATGCTCAGCTGCCTGCGGCGCGCCTTCGACCTGATCCGCAGCCATCACGGGCGCGACTATACGCTCGCGAGCCTGCCGGTGGAGGACCCTGCGACCTACGCCATGCTGTGCCGGGCCGACTCCCTGGGCGTCTTCCAGGTGGAGAGCCGGGCGCAGATGAACTTCCTGCCACGGATGAGGCCCAAGAGCTTCTATGACCTGGTCATCCAGGTCGCGATCATCCGTCCCGGCCCGATCCAGGGCGACATGGTGCACCCCTATCTGCGCCGGCGGAACGGCGAGGAGGTGGTGAGCTTTCCCTCCGACGCGCTCGGCAAGGTACTCGCCAAGACCCTCGGTGTGCCGCTCTTTCAGGAGCAGGCGATGCAGATCGCCATCGTCGGCGCGGGCTTCACGCCGGAAGAGGCCGACCGCCTGCGCCGCGCGCTCGCCACCTTCAAGAAGCACGGCACTGTCGGCGAATTCCGCGACCGCTTCATGGCGGGGATGCGCGCGAACGGCCATGACGCGGAGTTCGCCGCGCGCTGCTTTGCCCAGATCGAGGGCTTCGGCAGCTATGGCTTTCCCGAAAGCCATGCGGCCAGTTTCGCGCTGCTGGTCTATGCCTCGGCCTGGATCAAGTGCCACCACCCCGGCATCTTCGCCTGCGCGCTTCTGAACTCGCAGCCGATGGGCTTCTACGCGCCCGCCCAGATCATCCGCGACGCCCGCGAGCACGGGGTCGCGGTGCGGCCCGTCTGCATCAACGCCAGCTACTGGGACAATGTGATGGAGCCCGACGGGAAAGGTGGGCTCGCCCTGCGGCTGGGGTTCCGCCAGATCCGCGGCCTGCCCGAGGCCGAGGCGGCCTGGATCCCGGTCGCCCGCGGCAACGGATACCGGGGCGTCGAGGATGTCTGGCGCCGGGCGGGGCTGGCGCCGCATCTCCTGGCGCGGCTGGCCGAGGCCGACGCCTTCGCGGGGCTGGGGCTGTCGCGCCGCGACGCGCTCTGGGCGGCGAAGGCGCTCGGCGCCGAGCCCCTGCCGCTCTTTGCCGGCGATCTCGACGGTGAGGCGAACCGCGAGCCCGCGGTCGCGCTGCCGCCGATGAGCCTCGGCGAGGCGGTGGTGGAGGATTACGCGGCGCTGCGGCTGTCGCTGCGCGCGCATCCGGTGGCGCTGCTGCGTCATCTGCTGACGCCGGGGCAGGGGCCGCGGAAACCCCATGACGCGGGGCAGGGGGCGTGCTAGCTGCGACGGCATGAAACGCATCCCCTCCAAGGACGAGTTGCGCGCCTTCATCGCCGAGAATCCCGGCACCACGGCCAAACGCGACATCGCGCGGGCCTTCGGGATCAAGGGTGCGGCGCGGACCGAACTGAAGCACGCCCTGCGCGAGCTGGAGGCCGAAGGGCATGTCGAGCGACGCCGCCGCAGCTTCCGCCATCCCGACCGGCTGCCCCCCGTCACCATCCTGCGCGTGACCGGGCCCGACGACGCCGGCGACCTCTTCGCCCGGCCGATGGAGTGGCGCGGCGAGGGCCCCGAGCCCCGCATCCTGATGGTGCTGCGCGAG
>PUNI01000413.1 GCA_003551745.1 Paracoccaceae bacterium
CAAGGGGGTGCGGGATCGGAGCAACCGCCGGGTGCGGGAGGCCGCCAGAGGGGAAGCACCGCCACCGGCACGGCGCGCAGCCCGGCGGGCCCTGTGTGGCCCTTGCCCCGCGGGCATCCGCCGCGGGGCAAGGGACCCCTTGCCGGCGCCGGGGCCGACGGTGGGTTGCCGGCGGAAGGCGCAAGCAGCAATGGACCGCGGCCGGAGGACGGGGGGAGGCGCTTGTGGCGCCTGGCCCCGGATCGCGGCGGAGCGGCCCACGGGGTGCGGCGGCGATTGCCGGCCCGCCTCGCCCGGGCCCTGCGGGCCCTCGGGCCATGGCTGGGGGTGGGGTGCGCCAGGCGCGTCGCCGGGCCCTGCCTCAGCCCGACCTCAGAAGGCGTAGGCGAGCCGCAGGCCGCCCCAGTGGCGTCCCTTGACCCGGATCGGGGCGGACAGGTCCTTCATCATCCGGAACTCCCCCCCGCCCATGTCGCGGCGATAGGTCTGCAGCAGGAAGGGTTCGGTGTTGCGCCCCGCCTTCAGCCCCACCCGGTCGTCGAACACGCGCCGGTTGCGGCAATGGGCGGCGTTCCAGACCGGGTCCTGGGTCTGGGGATGGGAGAACTTGCGGTTGTGGGTGGGCAGATAGCCGTTGCGGTCCACCGCGGCGCAGAACACCACGCGGTCGTCGAACTCCAGCGCGCGCTCCTGCACCGCCGGCAGCAGCCGGTCGGTGAGTTCGGTGAAGGGGGCCATGAGCTGGGGCGGATCGGTCCCGGGGATCGGCCGGTAGTCGGTGGAGAACAGCCCCTCCAGGGTGATGGCGCCGGTGTCCAGGGCGTCCTCGAAGCTGCGGGCGATGCGCGCGGCGTCGGCCTGCACCCGGGCGATGAAGGGCGCGTCGCCGCTGCTGCCGCCGGCGGCGACGCAGGCCTGCACCATGCGCTCGCTGCGGTCCACCAGCGCCTCGGCCCGCCGGCTGGCCTGTGCCAGCGCGCCCGCGCCGTCCTCCACCGCGCGGCCCATTCCGTCGAAGAGCGGTCGGAAGGTGCCGACCGCATGCTCGACCTCGCCCACCGCGCCCACCGCCGCCTCGGCGCCGGCACGGGCCTCGGCCACGCTGCGGGCCAGGCGGATCAGGGCGCTGTCGGTGGCGGTCGCGCCATCGCTGAGGGCCTGGGCCTGGGGCGCGACGGTGCCGGCCTCCCTGACCAGCGTCGCGGTCCAGGCCTGCAGCCCGTCGATGGAGGCCGACACGCCCTGGGCGGCCTCGGCGGTCTGGTGCGACAGCTCGTTGATCGCCTCGGCCACCACGCCGAAGCCGCGCCCGGCCGCACCGGCCCGCGCCGCCTCGATGCGGGCGTTGATCGCAAGGAACCGCACCTGCTCGGAGATCGAGCCGATGCGGGCGTTGGCGACGGTGACGGCCTTGAGCGTCTCCTCGACCTCGCGCAGGCGCTGGGCGAGGCGGGCGACCCAGGCGGCGACCTCGGTGCTCTGGTCCACCGAGGCGCGGATCAGCCCGACCGATGTGTCGGTCTCGCCCGCCGCGGTGCTGCTGGCGGCGTCCACCCGCGCGGTGGCGGTCTGCAGCGCCGCGGTGGCCCGCCCCAGCGCATCGGCGGCGGTGCGGGCCTGTTTCAGCTGGTCGAGCTGCGCGCGGGACTGCGCCGCGGCGGTGTCGAGGTTGCCCGCGATCTCGACCACATCGTGGCCCAGACGGGACGCCTCGTCCGACAGACGGTCGAGGTTGCCTGCCACGGGGGTGGGTGCGGGCATGTCGCCGTGCAGCGTCAACGGAGCCTCCCTGGTCGGAAAGCCCACCAATGCGCCGGAAAGGTTTCGATGGGGTTGATCCGGGCCAGGGGAGGCGGCGGGGCAGGGTCCGAGGCGCCCTGTGCCCGCCGGGCTGCGGACGCGCCCTGCCTGTGAGCGCCGAGGGCGCCGTGCATCGGGGCAGGGACGGGCCATGGGATGGCCGGCCGGTCCCGCGCTGCCGACCTCTGGACCCCCGCGGATGCCGCCAGCGCCACCTGCACTCCGGCGCCCGAAAGGCGCACCGCCGGGGGGCGTCAACAGCCTGCCGCCCGACGCCTTCGCCGCGGTCTGGCTCCCGCGCCCGGGCCGGGCCCGCAGCCGCGACGGCGCTGCGGCCCTGTCAGATGTCCAGCGTGTGCTCGCGCTCCCAGCGCGAGAAATGGGACACGAAGCTGTCCCACTCGGCGTGCTTGAGCTTGGTGTAGGCGGTGGCGAAGTCGGGCCCCAGCGCGGCGGTCAGGGTCGTGTCGGCCTCGAACGCGCGCAGCGCATCGAGGAGGTTGAGCGGCAGGCGCGGGGCGTCGGTCACCGTGTGCCCCTCGGCATACATGTCGATGTCGAGGCGCGGGCCGGGGTCGGCCTGTTGCGCCACCCCGTCGAGGCCCGCGGCGATGATGGCGGCCTGCAGCAGGTAGGGGTTGGCGGCCCTGTCGGGCAGGCGCAGCTCGAACCGCCCCGGGCCGGGGACGCGGACCATGTGGGTGCGGTTGTTGGCGGTCCAGGTGACGGTGTTGGGCGCCCAGGTGGCCCCCGAGACGGTGCGCGGCGCGTTGATGCGCTTGTAGCTGTTGACCGTGGGGTTGGTCAGCGCCGCCATGGCCGGCGCATGGGCCATGATGCCGCCCAGGAAGTGATGGCCCGCATCGGACAGCCCCACCCCGTAACCGTCGCCCGCGAACAGGTTTTCCCGCCCGTCGGGGGACCAGGCCGAGA
>PUNI01000395.1 GCA_003551745.1 Paracoccaceae bacterium
ACGAGCGTCTGATCGGCGCCGTGCTGCTGGGCAACAACCTCGTCAACATCCTCGCCGCATCGCTTGCAACGGCGCTCTTCACCCGGCTCTTGGGGGATTCGGCGGTGGCCGTGGCGACCCTCGTGATGACGGTGCTGGTGCTGGTCTTCGCCGAGGTCCTGCCGAAGACCTATGCGATCACCAATCCGGAGACTGCGGCCTCCCGGGTCTCGCGGCCCATCGGCTGGGTGGTGACCCTCTTCGCCCCGGTGGTGGGGGCGGTGCGCTGGCTGGTGCGCGGCATCCTGCGCCTCTTCGGCGTGGCCACCGACCCGGGCACCCACATCCTGTCGCTGCACGAGGAGATCGCGGGCACGCTCGCGCTCGGCCATGCCGAGGGAACCGTCGAGAAGGAACACCGCGACCGGCTGCTGGGAGCGCTCGATCTCGCCGACCGGACCGTGGCCGAGATCATGCGCCACCGCAGCCATATCGAGATGCTCGACGCCGACGCCCCGCCGGACACGCTGGTCGCGCAGGTCATCGCCTCGACCCACACAAGGCTGCCGCTGTGGCAGGGAGAACCCGAGAACATCGTCGGCGTGCTGCACATCCGCGACATGTGGCGCGAGGTCGATCGGCGCCTTCAGGAATGCGGCGGCGACTATCGCGCCGCGCTCGACGGTCTGCGCGTGCTCGAGGTCGCGCGCCCCCCCTATTTCGTGCCCGAAACCACCCCGCTCGACGAGCAGATGGAGCAGTTCCTGCACCGCAGATCACATTTCGCGCTGGTCGTCGACGAGTATGGCGCGCTGCACGGCCTGATCACACTCGAGGACATCCTCGAGGAGATCGTCGGCGAGATCGAGGACGAGTTCGACATCGGCGCTCCGGCGCCCTTCACCGCGCTCGGCGACGACAGCTATCTCGTCGACGGGGCGACCACGATCCGCGACCTCAACCGCGCAACCGACTGGAACCTGCCGGACGAGGAGGCCAACACCATCGCCGGTCTGGTGATCCACGAAGCCCAGACGATCCCGGCCATCGGGCAGGTGTTCAGCTTCCACGGATTCCGTTTCGAGGTGGTCGAGCGTGAAGACAACCGCCTGACCCGGCTGCGAATCCGGCGGCTCTGAGGCGCCCGCTCGCGGCTGACCGGCAGGCCGGCCGCGCAGACTGCTCAACGTCCCTTGAAGAGCCCGCCCAGCACGCCTCGCACCACCGCCTGCCCGGACCGTGTGCCCAGCTGGCGCGCGAAGGACTTCGCGAAGGCTTCCGCCGGCGTCTCGCGCCCCCGGGACGCGCTGCGGGCCGGGCGGGCGTTTGCCGCCGGCTCGTAGCGGCGCGCATGGGCGAACTCCCGGGCCTTCTCGGTCTCGACCTGCGCCAGGGCGGCCTCGGCGGCCCTTGCGGCCTCTTCCGCGCGCCGCGCCAGCCGTTCATGGGCCGAGTCGCTGTCGACCGCAGTGTCGTACTTTCCCGCAACGGGCGACATCGCGATCAGCTGCGCACGCACACCGGGTTCGATGGCGCCGATCAGCGAGGCCGGCGGCCGGATCAGCGTGCGCTCTACCACGCCCGGGGCGCCCTTTTCCTCCAGCAGGGACGTCACCGCCTCGCCGGTGCCGACCTCGCGGATCGCCGTCTCCACGTCGAAGCGCGGATTGGCCCGATAGGTCTGCGCTGCGCGGCGCAGCGCCTGCTGGTCGCGTGCGGTGAAGGCTCGCAGCGCATGCTGCACGCGGTTGCCGAGCTGGGCGAGGATCGCATCCGGCACATCGTCGGGGTTCTGGGTGACGAACCATACCCCTACCCCTTTCGACCGGATGAGCCGCGCCACCCGCTCCACCTTCTCGACCAGCGCCCGCGGCGCGCCCGAGAACAGAAGATGCGCCTCGTCGAAGAAGAAGACGAGTTTGGGCTTCTCGGGATCGCCCACCTCGGGAAGCTCCTCGAAGAGCTGCGACAGCAGCCACAGCAGGAAGGTCGCATAAAGCCGCGGCGTCTGCATCAGTCGCGCCGCCTGCAGGATGTTCACCCGCCCCCGGCCATCGGCGTCCAGCGCCATCAGATCACCGATCTCCAGTGCAGGCTCCCCGAGAAAGCGATCGGCCCCCTGCCCGTCCAGCACCAGGAGCCGGCGCTGGATCGCCCCGATCGAGGCCGCGGAGACGGTGCCGAAACGCAGGGTCAGATCCCGCGCATATTCTCCCAGAAACCGCAGCATCGCCTGCAGATCCTTCAGATCGAGCAGCGGCAGCCCCTCTTCGTCGGCGATGCGGAAGGCGATGTTCATGACCCCTTCCTGCGCCTCCGAGAGCTCCAGGATTCGCGACAGCAGAAGCGGCCCCATCTCCGCCACCGTCGCGCGCACCGGGTGGCCCTCGGCGCCGAAGACATCCCAGAAGGTGACTGGGCAGCCGCGGTATCCGATGTCGTCGAGGCCGATGGTCGCCGCGCGGGCCAGAAAGGCCTCATGCAGCCGGCCTTCCGCCTTGCCCGGCAGCGCCATGCCGCCCAGATCGCCCTTCACGTCGGACAGGAACACCGGCACGCCGGCGGCCGAGAAGCCCTCTGCCAGCACCTGCATGGTCACAGTCTTGCCGGTGCCGGTCGCCCCGGCGATCAGCCCGTGGCGGTTTGCCATGCGCAGCAGCAGATCCTGGGGCTCGCGATGGCCCTCACCGCCCCCGCCCAGAAAGACCGTCTCTGCCTGCCCCATGTCGCCCGCTCCCGAAGCGCCCTGTC
>PUNI01000337.1 GCA_003551745.1 Paracoccaceae bacterium
CCCCGGCCCGGCGCAAATGATTCCGCTGTCCGGGCGCGATCGCGGCCGCCATCCCGATACCGTGACCGACGGGGACGTGACACTGTCGCCGCGGGCGCCCACCTGGTCGCAAGTGAGCCCGACGGCACGGGCGCCGGGGCTAGGATGCCGACCTCCGGGCCAGGCGCCCAAGCCCGCCCGGCGTCCGGAGCACCTCTGGGGGGAGGCCGACATGACGACGACGATCCTGCGCCGGGACCTCGGCTTTGCCGTGGTTCCGCTCGGCGGCGACCAGGGAGGGGCGAGCGAATTCGCGCGCACCCTGGCGTCACATCCGCTGGCCCATCAGGAGCTGCCCTACGGGCCGCGCTACACGATCTACAACCGGCGCCTGACCGCGATGACCATGGCCGAGGTGTCGGCGGACGAGGCGTATTGGCGCCTGCGCCGGCAGGCGATCCTGCGCCACACCGCCGAGCTGCCGGTGGAAATCCGCGGCCCGGACGCGGTGGCGCTGCTCGACCGGATCTTTACCCGCGACATCGGCCGGATCCCGGTGGGGCGCTGCAGCTATCAGATCGCCTGCTACGACGACGGCGGCATGATCCTCGACGGGATCCTGGTGCGGCTGGCCGAGGACCGGTTCTGGTACGGGCAGGCCGACGGCGACCTCACGGACTGGATGCGAGCCCATGCCCGGGGCCTGGACGTCGCGATCTTCGATCCGAAGGTCTGGATAAGCCAGGTGCAGGGGCCCGAAGCGCTGCGGGTGCTCGCGGCCGCGGTGGATGGCGCCTACCCGGACCGCTTCCGCTATTTCGATGCGGCCACCGTTCGGATCGCCGGGCAGCAGGTCATCATCACCCGCTCGGGCTTCACCAACGAGCTGGGCTGGGAGGTCTATCTCGGCCCGGAGATCGACGTGGACGCGGTGGGCGCGCGCCTGCTCGCGGCCGGCGCGCCCTTCGGCATGATCCCCGTCGCCGTGGGTGGCGCCCGGCGGATCGAGGCCGGACTGCTTAACGCAGGCTCCGACTTCGACGCGACGGTGACGCCCTTTGCCGCCGGGCTGGGGAGCATGGTCGATCTCGCCAAGCCCGACTTCATCGGCAAGGCCGCCCTGCAGACGGCGGATCGGCGCCAACGTATCTGGGGCCTACGCGTGCCCGGCGGAACCGCGCGCACCGGCACCGGCCTCTCGCGCAATGGCGCGCAGGTCGGGCGCGTATGCTCCGCCGCCTGGTCCCCGTTCCAGCAATGCGGCGTCGCGATCGTGCGACTGGACGACCCCGCCCTCGGGCCGGACAGCTGGCTCGACGTCGGATGCCGCGATGCAGTGACCCGCCCCGCGGTGACCTGCGAATTGCCGATGTACGACCGCAAGCGCGAAATCCCCCGCGGCCTTCTGGTCGACATTCCCGACATCCCCGCAATCGGCTGAGCTCAGGACTAGCTCTGATGATGTGACCGCCCCAGACGGCATCGATGTGCCAGGCTGGCTCTGCGAGGCTCCACAGAGGGGAGCGGTCCCATCATCAGAGCTCTGCCTGACGTGGCTATGGCGTTGCGGAATCTCCAAATCATTGGCAAGCATGCAGAGGTTGCCCGAGGCCGTCCAAGAGCGAAGCGACAAGGAACTGGAGGTAGGACGAAGCGCTGAATGTCCTCTTTCTCTCGGGAAATCAGATCTTTCCTTGTGGTGTCGCAGTCCGACTCGATCCGTTCGGCGGCGGAACGGCTCAATATTTCGGCCCCCGCTCTCTCGCGGCAATTGCAGTTGCTGGAACGCGCCTACGATACGAAGCTGCTCGTGCGCAGCGCAGGCGGCGTGGCATTGACCGCAGAGGGGGCAGCACTGCGGGACGAGGCGATGCGCTGGATGGCGGCGGACGCGGCCTTTACCAAACGGCTGCATCAAGCGGGAAGGAAACCGTCGCTACACTTCCGGTTGGGGGTGATGGAAAGCCTTGTGCCCACCTTGATCCCATCTCTGACCACAAGACTGGAGGCGATTTTCGGCGAGGTGGAGCTGGAATTGGCAGTGGGAACCACGGGCGAACTCATCGACCAAGCCGAGGCGCTGGAACTGGACATCATCGTTGCCTTCAACATTCCAAGGTTATCCCGGCTGGAGGTCGTGGAAACGCAGGAGCATCATATAGGCGCGGTCTTTGCGCCCTCCTTGCCACTGGAGGGCGACGGGCCCTTGTGTCTAGCCACTGCCCTGAAATATCCATTGTGCCTGCCTTCTTCTGCGCTTTCAATGCATACTCGGCTGCTTGCAGAGATTCTGAACGAGCGGGTGAACCCCAGGGTTCGGATCAGTTCAAACTCGATCAACGCAGTGCTGACATTCCTCCGGCAGGGTTCGGGGCTTGGATTTCTAACCTGGCCGGATGTCTGTTCTGATGTCGAGGCCGGTGAATTGCGCTTCAGACCCTTGGCGAATCGCAGATTGACCGAAACACTGAGCATTGCGGTTTGCAGAGGCAACAATCTGGGAGAAGCTACCGGCACGGTCATAAGCGGGATCTCGGAAACACTTGGCGTGCTCGGTCGGCAAGAAAGCCGGCAACCGCCCGAATAGGCTCAGGACACATTGCATTGATCAACTTGAGGGCGGTGGGTCCGCGTGCTTCATGTGTGGATGCCGTTGGTGCAAGGTGTCTTTGGACGGCTTGGGCAGGTGATCGGGTGCCTTCTTGTGTCAGGCCTGACGATGCGGCTCTGAACATGGCCGC
>PUNI01000099.1 GCA_003551745.1 Paracoccaceae bacterium
GGGGGGCGGGGTCGAGCCGGGCGCGCATCATCCGGGCGGTGGCGGCGCCGTCGAGCCCCTGGGCCACGAACTCGCGCGGCGCGGGGAGCGAGAGCGCGATCATCTGGGCGATCAGCTCCCAGCTTGCGGCTTCGTGGTGGTCGAGCCCGGCGGCGGCCTCGACGGTGGCGGTCAGCGCGGCGTCGAGGGTGGTGGGGGTCTGCGCGCCGAGCTGGCCGAGGAGCTTGCGCGCCGTCTGGGCGCCCTTGAGCGCGTCGTCCACCGTGCCAAGGCTGACGGCGCCGGTGCCGAGCCGACCGACCGCGAACAGCCCTTTCAGGATCCGGATGACCTCGCGCGCCCGCTCCACCCGCCCGCGCCCCACTTCATGGCGTCAGGTTAGGCGGCGGCGGGCGGCGCGGTCAACCAAGGCCTCGGTGGGCCTATTCGGCGGCCTCGCGGCGGGGGGCGTCGAAGCCCCTCACGGTCTTCTCGATGCCGGGCACGAGGCTCGCCATCTCCATCGGGAAGGGGAAGATGATGGTCGAGTTCTTCTCGCCGGCGATGAAGTTGAGCGAGGAGAGATAGCGCAGCTGCATCGCGCCCGGGTCCTTGGCCATGATCTCGGCGGCCTCCAGCAGTTTCTGAGCGGCCTGCTGCTCGCCCTCGGCGTTGATGACCTTGGCGCGGCGTTCGCGCTCGGCCTCCGCCTGCCGCGCGATGGCGCGGATCATGCTCTCGTTGATGTCGACATGCTTGATCTCGACATTGGCCACCTTGATGCCCCAGGCGTCGGTCTGCGCGTCGAGCAGTTCCTGGATGTCCCGGTTCAGCGCGTCGCGTTCCGAGAGCATCTCGTCGAGCTCGTGCTTGCCCAGGACCGACCGCAGGGTGGTCTGCGCCAGCTCCGAGGTGGCGGCCATGAAGTTCTCGACCTGGATGGTGGCGCGCTCGGCGTCGATGACACGGAAGTAGATCACCGCGTTGACGCGCACGGAGACGTTGTCGCGGCTGATCACGTCCTGGCTGGGCACGTCGAGCACCTTGACGCGCATGTCCACCCGCACCGCCTGCTGCAGGCCGGGGATGACGAGGATCAGGCCGGGCCCCTTGACGCCGGTGAAGCGGCCCAGCGTGAAGATCACCGCGCGTTCGTATTCGCGCAGGATCTTGATGGCCGAGGCGATCAGCGCGATCAGGAAGATCGCCAGAATGCCGTAGAAGCCGAGGTCGAACAGGAAGTCCATCGCTTTCCTCCTGGCCCCTGAGGGGCCGCTCGCGGGCGCGGTCAGCCGCCGCCCGGGGTTTCGGATCGGCGCCGCCTCAGTCGCTGCGCTCGATCTTCAGCACCAGCCCGTCGAGGCCGGTGACACGCACGCGGTCGCCGGGCGCCAGATCGGCCGCGCCCTGGGCCTGCCAGCTCTCGCTGTGAACCCAGACATGGCCTTCGTCGCCCTGCCAGTCGGTTACCTTGCCGGGCGCTCCGATCAGTTCCTCGGCGCCGGTGACGATCCGGGCCGAGAACGAGCGCCGCGCCAGCCAGGCGATGATGAAGGTCGAGATCACGCCGGCCACCGCCACGCCCGCCACCAGCGGGATCGAGATGTCGACCCCCGGCACGTCGGTGTCGATCAGCATCACCACGCCCACCACCAGCGCCACCGTGCCGCCGATGCCGAGGATGCCGAAGGAGGGGGCGAAGGCCTCGGCCACGATCAGCGCGAGCCCGAGCAGGATCAGCCCGGCGCCGGCCCAGTTGAGCGGCAGCAGTGCCAGCGAATAGAGCCCCAGAAGCAGGCTGATGGCGCCCACCGTGCCCGGCACCAGCACGCCGGGGTTCAGGAACTCGAAGATGATGCCGTAGACGCCCACCAGCATCAGGATCAGCGCGACGTTCGGATTGGTGATGACGCTCAACAGCGCGGTGCGCCAGTCGGGCTCGATCTCGGTGTAGGCGATGCCGGCGGTCTCGAGGGTCAACTCGCCGTCGGCCATCTTCACGGTCATGCCGTCGGCCTCGTCGAACAGCTGCGAGAGGTTCTCGGCCATGAAGTCGATGACGTTCTCGCGCACCGCTTCCGAGGAGGTCAGCGTGACCGCCTCGCGCACGGCCCGCTCTGCCCATTCCGCGTTTCGCCCGCGCAGTTCGGCGAGCCCCTTGATGTAGGCCACCGCGTCGTTGATCGCCTTGGCCTCCATGGCGCTGCCCGGCCGGCGCGGCGCTGGCCGCTCTTCGGCGGCGTCCTCGCGCGCCTCCTCGGCCGGAGCGGGCGTGTCGCCGTTGGCTGCCTCGGCAGGGGCCGCGTCGCTGTCCTCCTGCGTTGCGGGCGCTTCCCCGGTCTGGCCTTCGCCGCGCGTCTCCTCAGCCTCGTCTTCGGACGGAGAGGGATTGCCGAAGGGGAAGGGGCTGCCGCCGCCATCGTCGCCACCGCCGCCGCCACCGCCGATCGCGACCGGCGTCGCCGCGCCGAGGCTTGTGGCCGGTGCCATGGCCGAGACATGGCTGGCGTACAGGATGTAGGTGCCCGCGCTGGCCGCCCGCGCCCCGGAGGGTGCGACCCAGGTTGCCACCGGCACATCCGAGGCGAGAATGGCGCGGATGATCTGCCGCATCGAGCTGTCGAGCCCGCCCGGCGTGTCCATCTTCAGCACGACGAGCGGTGCGCCAGCCTCGGCCGCCTCGTCGAGATTGCGGATGATGAAGTCGGCCATGGCCGGCGACACCGCCCCCTCGAC
>PUNI01000161.1 GCA_003551745.1 Paracoccaceae bacterium
CAGTCCCATTCGTTCTTGAGGGTGTCGCCGTGGTAGATCTCGAACTCGGTGTCCTTGACCCCGTGCAGCAGCATGTTCATCCGCGCGAGGTTGTAGGTGGTGATGTTGTACTCCTGGCCGTGGATCATGCCGATGGTGCCGCCGGCTTCGACCATGCGGCGCCGCACGTTCAGCAGCAGTGACCCCGAGCCGCAGGCAAAGTCGTAGACGCTTTCCAGCTTGGGGCGCGGGCCCATCTCCGGCGAATGGCTGTCGAGGGTGACAATGCCGGAGAGAATGTCGGAAATCCTCTGCGGCGTATAGAACTCGCCCGCCTTCTTACCCGAGCCGGCCGCGAACTGATCCAGCAGGTATTCATAGGCGTCGCCGAGCGTATCGGAGTCGGTGGAGAACTCGGCTAGGCCGTCCGCGATCCGCGTGATGATCTTGCAGAGCTTGGCGTTGCGATCGGCGTAGGTCTTGCCGAGCTTGTCGGAGCCGAGGTTGATCTCGGAGAAAAGGCCCGCAAAGGTGCTGGCGAACGACTCGTTCTCAATGTGCTTGAAGCCGGCCTGGAGCGTATCGAGCAGTTCCTTGCTGTGTGTGCGGGCCAGATAGGCGATGTTGGTCCAGAGGTACTTCGGTTTAATGACGTAGTGCGCCTTGCGGCGCATCTGTTTTTCGAACACCTCGATGTCATCCGGGTTCGCGTCGTACCACACGGAAAGCGGCGTGCGCCCGCCGTTGTCGATTGCATCCGGGTCGGGATAGTCCCGGCCGAGTTCCTTCTTCGCGGCGGCCTCGTAGTTGTCGGAAAGATAGCGCAGAAACAGGAACGCGAGCATGTAGTCACGGAAGTCGTCGGCGTTCATTGACCCGCGCAGATCGTCCGCGATCTTCCAGAGAATCTTGCCGAGTCTTTGTTGGTCGTTTTTGGTCACGTTTTAGCCTTCCTGTTCCGAGTTTTCATTGCGATTTCCGGTATGGCAAACTGAAACCGATCAACAAAATTAGTGAGAATATCTCGAAAAAGCCTCTTGTTGTCATCCAACATCTCAACGGGATCCGCAATCGAATACTTGCCGTGACTTAGCAGGTTGAGCGCTCGATTGTACAAAGCCTCGTCTTTCATCCCATGGAGGCAGAACTTGAGGTCATCGTGCCCAAAGAAACTAGCCGTCTTCTCTAAAATGCTGCGCAAAGCGTTGAAGTGATATGTGTACAAAGCGTCGGACTGAAGACAGCGGTGCAATTCAGCAAGAGTCGCAACGTGGTGAAAGTACGGGGTGTCGCCTGTGGCCCTAAGCGTATAGAAACCTTCCGAACTTGGCTGATGCAGAAAATACCGCTTGGTCTTCAACTTTTCTTGACCCTCGCGGGCTCTACCCAGTTCATTACTCATGACATTAAAGAACAAGGCGTGGTGGGAAGAAAAAACTGTTCGGACCGGATCGGGGGCCCCGGAAACAGCGCGTCTTGATGATGCTTTCAGAATCAAGTCTGCAAGGTCGCAGGCAACTGCTATGGCATTATTGTCGTCAAGTGACGAAATAGGATCATCTATGTATAGGTACTTTACCCAATCATATGACTCATGCCCATCAATAACTCTCTCACAGATTGCCATGAACACGCACCATATGAAGATCTTCTCTTCACCACGGGAAATCTTGATGTGCTCATCGTCGCCCTTTTTAAACACTACTTTCCACTTGGTGTAATCAATGTCGAAGTCAAAATCAGTGTACCGAGACAGGTACTCTGCAATGCGCTCGTCGAGGGCAAGCTCTCTGAGACCATTGAAAAACACAGACTCTGAGTTCAGTTTTAGGTGGCGGTCCAAATCAGGATCGTTCTTCCAGACAAAGAGATCCTCAGTGTAAGCATTGAAGTACAGTGTGTCTCGCGTGCCATTGTTCTTGCGCTTCCCTTGGTTTTTGAACTCCATAGAAAGGCGGGTCTTTCCAGTACGGTTATAGGCATAGAGCAAGACGCAGTGTAAGTCTGCGATGTCACTGCGGAGTTTTCGCGCTAATGTGGTCAGGGTCTTGTACTGGTGTATCTTCGCTTTGTTTTTCATACCCCCACCTCCTCCGGCGAGGGGAAGAGTTGCTGCATCAGGCCGCGCTTGTGGGTGTGGAGAGTGTCGAGCTTCGCCGCCTGCGCGGCGATCAGGGCGTCGAGGGCGGAGAGGCAGTCAGCTATTCTTTGTTGTTCTTTAGTTTCCACTGGGCGCAAGAACCTGGTTTTCTTTGCATTCTGAATAGTATATGTCCCGACTGTAGATACAGATGCCTGTCCTGATATCTGGTCTTGGATCAAATCTGATTGGAAGCAATACTTAAAGAAGTCTGAAATAAGATCGCCAGTCAATTTCAACCAAAGAACATTACCATCCTTGAAATAAAATCTGTCTCCTGCACGTACTTGATATGAAATTCCTAGAGTACCCACTCCGCTAACCAGAAAATCTCCATTATCAGGCACTCCGTATTTTTCAGAAATCTCAGAAAAAAAATCTTCCGATATAAACACCTCACTGGAAAATGGCTCGTTTCTGCTCAGTGAAACCAGTTCTCTTGTACGATAGAAGGGTACGCCTTCCGTCGTCCAATCCTGCTGCAACACCCGTTTACTAGAACCAACAAGGAAGAATTCTTCAATTAATCCTTCTTCCCACTCCCCTGCATCCGAAAACTCCGGGAAGCGAAGACGGGGGCGGGTTTCGCCTTCGC
>PUNI01000388.1 GCA_003551745.1 Paracoccaceae bacterium
CGAGGTCGTCGAGCTCCTGCGCCTGGCGCTGCACGAGCCGCGCTTCGACGAGGGCGCCTTCGAGCGCAGCCGGGCAAGGGCGGTCTCGTCGGTCCGCTCGGGGCAGCGCAACCCCAACACGCTGGCGTTTCAGGAGCTTGGCCGGCAGGCCTGGGGCGATCACCCCTATGCCCGCCCGGCTGACGGCACGGAGGCCAGTGTGGCGGCCCTGACGCCGGAGCATCTGCGCGCCGCCCACCGCCGCGGGCTGACGGCGGACCGCGTGCATGTCGCGGCCGTGGGCGACATCGGCGCCGAGGAGCTGGGCGAGATGATCGATACCCTGCTCGGCGATCTGCCGGCGGCGGAGGAACCGCTGCCGCCGAGGGTCGAGCCGCAGCTCTCGGGCGGCACGACCGTGGTGCCGTTCGACGGCCCGCAGGCGGTCGTCGCCTTCGGGCAGACCGGCATCGCGCGCGACGACCCGGAGTTCTTCGCAGCCTTCCTGATGTCCGAGGTTCTGGGCGGCGGCCGCTTCGGCACCCGGCTGATGCGCAGTCTCCGCCAGGAGCGCGGGCTGACCTACGGGATCGGCATCGGCCTCGCCAACCGGCAGTTCGGCGACATCGTCCTCGGCCGCTTCGCGACCTCGAACGCCCGCGTCGAAGAGGCGATCGAACTGGTGCGCGCCGAATGGGCGCGCATGGCCGAGGAAGGCCTCTCGGAGGAGGAGCTCGCCGCCATCCAGACCTATCTGACCGGGGCCTACCCGCTGCGGTTCGACGGCAACGCCCGGATCGCCCGCATCCTCGCCAACATGCAGATGCAGGGCCTGCCCGCCGACTATATCGCCGAACGCAACGCGCTGGTGGAAGCGGTGACGCTGGAGGAGGTGCAGGCCGTGGCCGCCCGCCTGCTCGATCCCGAGGGGCTGCATTTCGTGGTCGTGGGCCAGCCAGAGGGTCTGCCGGCCACGGACTGAAGCCTGCGCTGAACGGTGGCGCGGCGGGGGAGCTCATGCTATGGGTTGTGGCATGAACAGCCCCAACCTCAACATCCGGCCCGCGCCGCCCATGATTCGCCAGCTCGACGAGGCCGCCGCGAACCGCATCGCCGCCGGCGAGGTCGTGGAGCGGCCGGCCTCGGCCGTCAAGGAACTGGTCGAGAACGCGCTGGACGCCGGCGCCCGCCGGATCGAGATTGCCCAGGCCGACGGCGGGAAGACGCTGATCCGCGTCGCCGACGACGGCCACGGGATCCCCGAGGATCAGCTGCCCCTGGCGCTGGCGCGCCACGCAACCTCCAAGACCGACGGCTCCGACCTGCTTGCGATCGCGAGCTTCGGCTTTCGCGGCGAGGCCCTGCCCTCGCTGGGAGCCGTGGGCCGGCTGACGCTCACCTCGCGGGTGGCCGGCGCTGCTGCGGCGCAGATCGGGGTCGCGGGCGGCCAACCGGGGCCGGTGCGGCCCGCTGCGCTCGGCGCGGGGTCGGTCGTGGAGCTGCGCGATCTCTTCCACGCCACACCGGCCCGGCTGAAGTTCCTGCGCAGCGACCGCGCCGAGGCCCAGGCCATCGCCGACACCGTCCGCCGCCTCGCGCTTTCTGCCCCCGGGGTGGGCTTCAGTCTGCGCGACGTCAGTGGCGGCGGCGAGGGGCGCATTGTCTTCCGCGCCGACCCGGAGACGGGGCCGCAGCCGCTGGCGGCGCGCATCGCCCGTGTGCTGGGCCGGGGCTTTCTGGACGGCGCGCTACCGATCGAGACGGAGCGCGAGGGCATCCGGCTGAGCGGCTTCACGGGGCTGCCCACCGAGGCGCGCGGGGCTGCGGTTGCGCAGCATTTCTTCGTCAACGGCCGGCCGGTGCGCGACAAGCTGCTGCTGGGTGCGCTGCGCGGCGCCTATGCCGACCTGCTGGCGCGCGACCGCCATCCGGCCTGCGTGCTCCGGCTCGATTGCGATCCGCGGTGCGTCGACGTGAATGTCCACCCCGCCAAGGCCGAGGTGCGCTTCCGCGACCCCGGCGTCGTGCGCGGGCTCGTCATCGCCGCGCTGCGCCATGCGCTCGCCGAAGCGGGCTGCCGCGGATCGGCCAGCCTTGCCACGGCAACCCTGGCCGCATTCCGGCCGGCGGGCGCGGCGGCTGGGGGATCGCAGCCCCCGCGCGCCGCGCAGCCCGGCGTCCTGTCGGCCGTTCGGGCCGCACAGGCGCCCGAGTTCCCGCCCGGATCCGTGCCCGGCTTCGCAGGCCTCGCGGAAGCGCCGGTGGCCGCTGTGGCCGCGGAAGCCGCGCCCTCGGAAAGCGGGCCGCTCGGCGCCGCCCGGGCGCAGCTTTTCGGCACCTATGTCCTTGCCGAGGCTGCCGATGGTCTGGTGCTGGTCGATGCGCATGCCGCCCATGAGCGGCTGGTCTATGAACGCCTCAAGGCCCAGCAGGCGGCCTCGGGCATCGTGATGCAGCCGCTTCTGGTGCCCGAGATCGTCGAGCTTTCGGCGGACGCGGCCGCCCGCCTTCTGGAGCATGCCGAGGAGTTGGGCCGGGTGGGGGTGCAGATCGAAGCTTTCGGCCCGGCCGCGATTGCGGTTCGGGCGCTGCCGGCTGCGCTGGGCGCGGTGCCGGCCGCACCGATTCTGCAGGACGTGCTCGACGAGATTTCGGACGGGGGCGGCGGCGAGAGCGTGCAGGCGCGGCTCGACGCGATCTTGTCATGCATCGCCTGTCACGGCTCCGTGCGC
>PUNI01000450.1 GCA_003551745.1 Paracoccaceae bacterium
CATTTGTCGAGCGGATCGCCCAGCCGCAGTGTCGCCATCCGCCGCTGCAGCCGGGTGACGAAGGCCCCGGCCACGCCCTCCTGCACGAGCAGGCGCGCGCCAGCACAGCAGACCTCGCCCTGGTTGAACCAGACCGCATCCACCACGCCCTCGACGGCGGCGTCGAGGTCGGCATCGTCGAAGACGAGGAAGGGCGATTTCCCGCCCAGCTCCAGCGTCAGCGCCTTGCCGCTGCCGGCGGTGGCGCGGCGGATCTCGCGGCCGACCTCGGTGGAGCCGGTGAAGGCGATCTTGTCGACCTCGGCCGCCACCAGCGCCGCCCCCGTCGCGCCGTCGCCGGTGACGATGTTGAGCACGCCCGCGGGCAGCCCGGCCTCGCGCGCGATCCCGGCGAAGGCGAGCGCGGTCAGCGGCGTCCATTCGGCGGGCTTGACCACCACCGTGTTGCCGGCCGCGAGCGCCGGGGCGACCTTCCAGGCGAGCATCAGCAACGGGAAGTTCCAGGGGATGATCTGGCCGCAGACGCCGTGGGGAACATGGCCGGGAAACTCGGCGTCGATCACCGCCGCCCAGCCCGCGTGGTGATAGAAGTGCCGGGCGACCAGGGGAATGTCGATGTCGCGGCTCTCGCGGATCGGCTTTCCGCTGTCGAGGCTCTCCAGCACGGCAAGAAAGCGCGCGCGTTTCTGCACATGGCGGGCCAGCGCATAGAGATGCCGCGCCCGGTCATGTCCGGAAAGCGCCGCCCAGCCAGGCTGCGCAGCGCGCGCGGCGGCCACGGCGGCCGCCACCTCCGCCGCGCCGGCCTGGCTCGCGCAGGCCAGCACCTCACCCGTGGCGGGTGCCACGACCTCGAAGAGATCCTGCGGCGCCGTGAAGGCTCCGGCGATGAAATGGCCGAAGCCCTCCGCCTGGCCCGCCAGCCAGTCGCGCACCGCGCCGGCATCCTCGGGGGCGGGGCCATAGTCCATCGTCTCGAGGACCTCGGTGACCGTGGGCATCCGCACCTCCGTCAGGCGAGCGCGTGGCGATGGGCCGCGGCGTAGCGGCCGGTGACATGGTGCTCGATCTGCCGCTCGATGTCGGCCAGCATCGAGGAGGCGCCGAGCCGGAAGAGCGCCGGCGACAGCCAGTCGCGGCCCAGTTCCTCGCGCATCAGGATCTGCCAGGCCAGCGCGTCCTTCGCCGTGCGCATGCCGCCCGCCGGCTTGAAGCCCACCGCCTGCCCGGTGCGGTCGCGATAGTCGCGGATCGCGCGCGCCATGATCAGGCTTACCGGCAGGGTTGCGTTGACGCCCTCCTTGCCTGTCGAGGTCTTGATGAAATCCGCGCCGGCCTGCATCGCCACCATGGACGCCGCATAGACGTTGCGCAGCGTGGCCAGATCGCCGGTGGCGAGGATCGCCTTGAGATGCGCCGGCCCGCAGGCCGCGCGCATCGCCGCCACCTCGTCGTAGAGCGCAGCCCAGTCGCGGCCCAGAACATGGGCGCGGGTGATGACGATGTCGATCTCGGCCGCGCCGTCCTCGACCGCCTGGCGGATCTCGGCCAGGCGCAGCTTCAGCGGCATCAGCCCGGCCGGAAAGCCGGTGGCGACCGAGGCCACAGGGATGCCCGAGCCCGCCAGCGCCGCCACCGCGGCCGGTACCAGGGTCGGATAGACGCAGACCGCCGCCACCGTCAGCCGGTCGAGCCCGAGCGCGGCGAGGAGGTCCGCGCGCAACGGCATGCGGGCCTTGGCGCAGAGCCGCGCGACGCGCGCGGGGGTGTCGTCTCCGGCAAGCGTCGTGAGGTCGATGCAGCGCATGGCGTTGACGAGCCAGGCCGCCTGCCAGACGCCCTTCACCGTGCGGCGCGCGGTGAGCGTGGCGGACCGGCGCGCGGCGGCCGGGACGTTGATGCGGGCCGCCTCGAACCAGTCCGGCGCCAGAGGGTGACCCGGGTTGCGCGGGTGATTGTGCCCCGAAGGCGCGCTCATGGCAGACACCGCCCTCCCCGACCGCAGCCAGCGCGCGGCTGCCCGCCTTCACTGGCACCGGCGACAGCGGCCGTCCAGCCCTTCCTGACAGGCCGGGTGCGCCCGCTGCGGTCCGGCGGCGCGGGGTGGGAGGGTGGGCGTGCCGCCGGACCGCAGCCGCTTCAGCGATCATCCAGCGTCTGCACCCGAACCTCGGGCACCATGGCCCGCGCGATCTCGCAAAGGTGACGGTGGTGGGTCAGGTAGATCACCTGCCCGCGCCGCGCCATCCCGGCCAGCGCCGCAAAGGCCGCGGCCGCCCGCGCGTCATCGAACGTCTCCAGAATGTCGTCGGCGACGAAGGGCGCCGGCGTGTGGTGACGGGCCAGCTCGGCATGACCCGCCACCCGCAGCGCGAGATAGAGCTGGAACCGCGTGCCCTTCGAGAGATCACCGACCGCCCGCGAGCCGCCCGTGGCCGGAAGCGCGATCAGCTCCTCCCGCCCCACGCCCGGCCCGGTGCCGGGACGACTGCCGAGCCCGGCATAGGCGCCGCGGCTGATCTCGCGAAACGCGGCGGCGGCGCCGGTCAGCATCGCGCTCTGGTGGCGCTCGCGATAGGCCGCGAGGGCGCCGTGGAGGGCCCGGAGGCCGAAACGCAGTCGCAGATGCCGGCGCAGCTGCGCATCGAGATCGGCCAGCAGTGCGGCGCGCTCGGCCTCGATGCTGGCCACCGCGGCGTCGCCGCCGACCG
>PUNI01000513.1 GCA_003551745.1 Paracoccaceae bacterium
ATACAACCGATGGAAGCGGTGGGGCGACATGGGGATCTTTGCCAGGATGATGGAGGGGCTGCCGCCCCCTGCGCCGCGCTCAACTCAAGCCGTGCCCGCCGCTGCAGGGCGGCGCTTCCGTCGCAAAGCTCGAGCACGAGTTCCGCCAGCCGGTCGGCACCGAGGGCTGCGAGGTTCTGCTTGTTCAGTGTCTTCTTCGACATCCGTTGGACCCCGGGTCACCCTTGCCGCTCACGCCGCGCCGCGATACTGCGCATCGGTGACCGGCTCGAGCCAGCGCGCGCCGATGCCGTCCTCGGCCTCCTGCATCGCGACATGGCGCATGAGCGTGTCGGGCCCGGCACCGTGCCAGTGCTCCTCGCCCGGCGGGATCCAGACCGTGTCGCCCGCCCGGATTGTCTGCACCGGGCCGCCGCGGCGCTGGATGAGGCCGCACCCCGCCGTCACGACGAGCATCTGCCCCAGCGGGTGCGTATGCCAGTGTGTCCGTCCGCCGGGCGCGAACGTCACGAGCAGGGCGCGCAACGCCCGTGTCCGGGGTGGATCGCAAATCGCCTCCTGCCAGACCGTGCCCGTGAAGTAGTCCTCGGGGGCTGGCAGGGCGGGCGTCATGCCTGCGGTGCGAATCTCCATCTCGGCCTCCTCCATCGTTCCGGGTCACCGCAACCCGTCGGTGTGCATGATGCGAGAGCCGTAAGCTCCTGTCGAGCCGCGCGCACCCCGCGCGCTTTGTTGACCCGCCGCACGGCGTCCCGCATGGTGACGCGCGCGCCAATGCATTGGGACACAACGCCATATGAGCAATGACATCAAGTCGCTGAGTGCCTTCGTCTGGTCGATCGCCGAGACGCTGCGCGGGGACTTCAAGCAGTCCGAGTATGGCAAGGTCATCCTGCCATTCGTCGTGCTTCGGCGCCTGGATTGCATCCTCGAGAGCACGAAGCAGGACGTGCTCGATCTGGCCGCATCGCTGCCGGACGACCTCGAGGATGACGCGCAAGCCGAGCTGCTCTCGGGCGCGGTCGGGCAGAACATCCGGCTCTACAACCTGTCGCGCTTTACCTTTGCGACGCTGAAGGGGCAGGACCCGAAGGACATCCATCAGAACCTGGTGGATTACATCACGAACTTCTCGCCCAATGTGCGCGACATCTTCCTCGACAAGTTCCTGTTCACGGATCAGCTCAAGCGCCTCAATGATGCCGGGCTGCTCTACCGCGTCTTCGATCAGTTCACCCAGATCGACCTGCACCCCGAGACGATCTCGAACCTCGAGATGGGGTATCTCTTCGAGGAGCTGATCCGCCGCTTCTCGGAGATCTCGAACGAGACCGCGGGGGAGCATTACACGCCGCGCGAGGTGATCCGGCTCATTGTCTCACTGTTGCTCGTCAATGACCGCGACGCGCTGACCGGTGCGGGCGTCATCCGTCGGGTCTATGACCCGGCCGCTGGGACCGGGGGCATGCTCTCCATCGCCGAGATGGAGATGAAGGCGCTCAACCCGCGCATCCGCGTCGAACTCTTCGGCCAGGAGCTCAACCCGGAGTCGTTTGCGATATGCAAGTCCGACATGCTGGTGACCGGGCATGACCCGGAGAACATCGTCTACGGCAACACCCTCACCCGGGATGCCCATGCCGACAAGCGCTTCCATTACATGCTGTCCAATCCCCCCTACGGCGTGGACTGGAAGAAATACGCCGACCGCATCCGCGAAGAGGCCGAGACGCTTGGCATGGAAGGTCGCTTCGGGGCCGGGCTGCCGCGCATCTCCGACGGGCAGCTTTTGTTCCTGCAGCACATGATCGCGAAGATGCGCGACGATGAACAGGGATCGCGCATCGGCATCGTGATGAACGGCTCGCCGCTGTTCACCGGCGGCGCCGGCTCGGGCGAGAGCGAGATCCGCCGCTGGATGCTGGAGAATGACTGGGTCGAGGCGATCATCGCGCTGCCCACGGATCTCTTCTACAACACCGGCATCCAGACCTATGTCTGGCTGCTCACCAACCGCAAGGACCCCGAGCGCCGCGGCAAGGTGCAGCTGATTGATGCTTCGGGCGAGCGGTTCTGGAAATCCATGCGCAAGTCGCTCGGCTCCAAGCGCCGGGAGATCCCGGTCGAGGGCTGCGAGCTCATCGGCCGGATCTATTCGGAGATGCTCAACGGCACCGGCGAGTGGGGCGATGTCTCGAAGATCTTCGCGACCACGAATTTCGGCTATCGCGAGATCCGGGTGGAGCGTCCGCTCAAGCTGGCCTTCGCCGTCACGCAGGAGGGGCTCGATGCGCTCGCCGCCGCCAGGCCATTCCAGCGCCTCGACGAGGATGCCCGGAGCCGCATCATGCTGGCCCTGCTCAAGCATCTGCCCGAGGGCGAGCGCTGGATGGACCGCGCCGCCTTCGAGGCGGCGCTGACCAAGGCGCTCAAGCAGGCCGGGGCCAAGCCCGGCGCGCCGGTGAAGAAGGCGGTCCTGTCGGCGCTGTCGGAGCGCGACGAGGAGGCCGCGATCTGCCGCGACGCCAAGGGCAACCCGGAGCCTGACACCGAGCTGCGCGATCACGAGCTGGTGCCGCTGGGCGAGGACTGGCGCGCCTATGTCGCGCGCGAGGTGCGGCCCTTCGTTCCCGATGCCTGGGTGGATGAGAGCGTCAGCGATGCGCAGGATGGCGGCGTCGGGCGCGTGGGCTACGAGATCAACTTCAA
>PUNI01000350.1 GCA_003551745.1 Paracoccaceae bacterium
ACCACCAACCCTGTGTTGACCCTACAGTACTATGTTACCATTATTATGAAATTTGTCAATAGCGTATTGTGTGATAGAAGAGGCAGCCTTGTGTTCCCGATAAATCGACCGGGGTCGAGGTTAACCTCGACCCCGGTCCTGCCCCTGAAGCAACAACTCGCTACATTTTGACGCTGATGCTGGGACGAGCTACCGTAGCGCGCTTCTCAGCAGTAATGCCTTAACAGACTGACCGGAGGAAATCTAGTAATGGACAGTCACGCCCCTCGCCTGAAGCTCAGGTATGTATATGTTGATGGAATCCTCGGTCAGCGGATTTCCATACAGGAGAATGACATCTTCCGCACCCAGTCCCTCATTCTGCACGAGGGGCGAGATATCGCTTATCTCGTTGTATCCAAGGTCTAACCATATCAGGCCGGTAAGATTGGCCAGAGGTGAGATATCGCTTATCCGATTGCTCCGAAGGTCGACCTTCATCAGCTTGGTGAGGTTGACCAAAGGCGAAATATCACTTATGCGGTTCTTCTGAAGCCAGAGCTGTGTCAGGTTCGTGCAGTGCTCAAGTCCGGTGAGGCTGCGGATGTAGAAGGCCGTGGCAGAAAAGGAGACGAGTCCCTCCAGATCAGAAGTGTAAATACGCCCCACGGGTTTGCTGATGGCCTCTCTGATCGCCCGGGCAAGGTTGCCGTCGGCCATAGTAACAGCCTCCTCCGTATAGACATCCACACCTCTCTCTTCAAGCTGAGGTATGTATATATGGATGGAATCCTCGCTCAGCGGATTTGCCCCTAGGTGGATGGCATCCCCTGCGCCCAGTCCCTCATTCTCAACCAGGGGTGAGATATCGCTCATCAGGTTATCATAGAGGTCGAGCGAAGTGAGGCTGGTGAGGTTGGCCAGGGGCAAGATGTCGCTTACATGGTTAGCATGCAGGTCTAGGTAGTTCAAGTTCGTTAGGTTGGCCAGGGGCAAGATGTCGCTTACATGGTTAGCATGCAGGTCTAGGTAGTTCAAGTTCGTTAGGTTGGCCAGAGGTGAGATATCTCTTATCTGATTGCTCCGAAGGTCGACCTTCATCAGCTTGGTGAGGTTGGCAAGTGGCGAGATGTCACTTATCTGGTTACAGTGAAGCCAGAGCCACCTCAGGTTGGTGAGGTTGGCCAGGGGTGAGAGGTCGCTTATCTGATTATGCGAGAGCGCGAGCAATCTTAGGCTGCTGAAGTCGGCAAGCAGGGATACATCGCTTATCTGGTGAAGAGCCCCAAGGAATAACGCCTGCAGGTTGGTGAGGTTGGCCAGGGGCGAGAGGTCGCTTATCTGGTTACCATGAAGGTCGAGCAAACTCAGGTTGGTGAGGTTGGCCACAGGCGATATATCGCTTACGTGGTTCACCCCAAGCCGGAGTTCAGTCAGGTTGGTGAGGTTGGCCAGGGGCGAGAGGTCGCTTATCTGGTTACCAAAAAGGTCGAGCGATGTCAGGCTGGTGAGGTTGGCCAGCGGCGAGATATCGTGTACCTGGTTCCACTCAAGCCAGAGCTCTGTCAGGTTAGTGAGGTTGGCGATAGGCGAGAGGTCGCTTATCTGGTTACCATAAAGGTCGAGGGAGTTCAGGTTGGTGAGGTTGGCCACGGGCGATATATCGCTCACGTGGTTCAACCGAAGCCGGAGTTCAGTCAGGCTGGTGGCATGCTCCAACCCGGAAAGGCTGCCAATACTCCTTTGCGGAGCATCGAGGGACGTGAGCGACCTAAGATCGGAAGGGTAGATGGGACCCTCCATCACGCCAGTCACTTCCCTGATGGCTGCCTCGAGGTTGGGGTCGGCGAAGTACACAGCCTCTTCTTCCTCAAAGTTAGCCGTGATCGAGCAATCGTCATTTATGATCATGCTGGTTGTCGCAGCCTCGGTATCGGCAATAGTGTCCACGTCTCCGGTCCAGTTGACGAACTGGAAGCCTCTATTCGGCGTCGCCACCAGGCTAACCACCGTACCGGCATCATAGGTGAAAGTCCCTTCGCCAGGGGTGGTTACCGCCCCCCCTTCGGTACTGGAGACCGTGAGTTCGTGAACCTCCTCAAAGCCAGCGGTTATCTCGTAGTCGCCGTTCATGGTGATGGTGGTTGAGGTAGCCTCGACATCGGCGACGGTGTCCACATCGCCTGTCCAGTTGACAAAGCGGTAGTCAGCATCTGGAATCGCCACCAGGTTGACCACCGCTCCCTCTTCGTAATCAAAGGTCCCCTCGCCGGGAGCGGTCACCGAACCGCCTTCGCTGCTGGCGATAGTGAGATCGTATCGCACAGGAGCACAGCTTACCATCGCTGCGATCATGGTTACCGCAATCAACAACATGCCAATTCTTATCGCGTAATGGGGTTTCGTGCTACTGAGAAGGCTCATCATGCTTCACCTCCGGATTTCAAAAAGCCACAATTGGTCTCATCGTGGCAGGGAAAAAGGAACCCAGCTCTATATGTGCTCGACTGAGTGTCGTGGAAACTACGGCAACCGCCTGACTGACACATTCAACCACCAACCTCATCTTAGACCTATAATACTATGATACCATTATTGGGAGGATTGTCAACAGCCTCTTGTGTGATAAAAGAGGTCACCTTTGTTTTTCCTTCAAATCAAGCAGGATGGAGGTTAGCCCTTAGCCCTGTCCTTCGGCCTGGAGTAACAATTCCGAGGATTGTTGGG
>PUNI01000185.1 GCA_003551745.1 Paracoccaceae bacterium
CGATCGGGCGCGCATCGAGCCGCTTGAGCGAAATCGGTTCGCCGGTGACCTCGCAGTAGCCGTACTCGCCGGTCTCGATGCGGCGCAGCGCGGCGTCGATCTTGGCCACCAGCTTGCGCTGACGGTCGCGGGTGCGCAGTTCCAGCGCCCGGTCGGTCTCCTCGCTGGCGCGGTCGGTGATGTCGGGCATGTTGCGCGAACCCTCGGCCAGCCCCTCCAGTGTCTCGCGGCTGCCGCTGAGGATGTCGGCCTTCCAGGTCAGCAGCTTGCGGCGGAAATATTCGAGCTGCCGCTCGTTCATGAAGGGCTCGCTTTCGGCGGGGCGATAATCCTCCGGAAGAAAGGTCTCGGGTTTCATCCTCGGTTCCCTCTGCTCGCCGGGCACCCCGGAGGCCGCTGCCCCATCCGCACCGCCGGGGCCCTCGGCCGCTGCGGCGCGAGCTTCGGTCGCGGAGTGTCTGATGGTCATCCGGCACCTCTTGTGGCGCCCGCATAGCTGAACCCAGAATGCTTGTCACTAGGCTTTGGCGCCGCTTGCAGCGATGCGCCGCGCGGGATAGGCTTGTGCCAACAGCCGAGCAGAACTCCCGGACAGCCAATGAGATTCTCGGGCACCGATGCCTATGTGGCGAGCGACGACCTGACCGTGGCGGTCAACGCCGCGGTGGCGCTGGAGCGCCCGCTCCTGGTGAAGGGCGAGCCTGGCACCGGCAAGACCGAACTGGCCCGTCAGGTGGCCCGGGCGCTGGCGATGCCGCTGATCGAGTGGCATGTGAAATCCACGACCCGCGCCGCCCAGGGGCTCTATGAATACGACGCCGTCAGCCGCCTGCGCGACAGCCAGCTGGGTGATCCGCGCGTGGAGGACGTGCGCAACTACATCCGCCAGGGCAAGCTTTGGCAGGCTTTCGAGGCCGAGGGTCGGGTGGTGCTGCTGATCGACGAGATCGACAAGGCCGACATCGAGTTCCCCAACGACCTGCTCCAGGAACTCGACCGAATGGAGTTCTTCGTCTACGAGACCGGAGAGACGGTGCGCGCCCGGCACCGTCCGGTCGTCATCATCACCTCCAACAACGAGAAGGAGCTGCCCGACGCCTTTCTGCGGCGCTGCTTCTTCCACTACATCCGCTTTCCCGACGTCGAGACGATGAGGGCGATCGTGGCGGTTCACTTTCCCGACATCAAGGACCGGCTGCTGACCGCGGCGCTGACGCGCTTCTACGAGGTTCGCGAGACGCCGGGGCTGAAGAAGAAGCCCTCCACCTCCGAGGTGCTGGACTGGTTGAAGCTTCTCCTCGCCGAGGATCTGGCGCCGGAAGACCTTCAGGCCGACGCCAGGAACCTGCTGCCGCGGCTGCATGGCGCGCTTCTGAAGAACGAGCAGGACGTGCATCTGTTCGAGCGGCTGGCCTTCATGGCCCGGCGTGGTGGCTGAGGCCGGCGGCCCTCTGGTACGTCCGGTCACGGCGGCCGATGCGGCGACGTGGCGCGTCCTCTGGCGCAGCTATCTCGAGTTCTACGGCACCGAGCTGCCCGAGACGGTCTATGACACAACCTTCGCGCGGCTGCTGGCACCCGGGCCCGACGGGCCGTTCGGCTTGCTCGCCGAGATCGGGGGGCGACCGGTGGGGCTGGTGCACTACCTCTTCCACCTGCACTGCTGGCGGCCGGAGGGCGTGACCTACCTGCAGGATCTCTTTACCGCGCCGGAGGCGCGCGGGCATGGCGCCGGTCGAGCGCTGATAACGGCGGTCTATGCCGCCGCCGATGCGGCCGGCCGGCCGATGGTCTACTGGCTCACACAGACCGGCAACACCACCGCCCGCGCCCTCTACGACCGGATCGGCGTGCCCACCGAGTTCATGAAGTACCAGCGGGTGTGAGCATGCGCATGTGGCTTCTTCCCGTGCTGCTCGCCGCCACGCTGGCCGGTTGCGGGCCGGCCCCCGAGACGGCGGTGCCCGCCCGCCTCGCCCCCGCCGCCGAGGCGCTGCCGCCGATGCGGAGTTTCCGGGCGCAGCCGGCGCCGCCACCCCGCCGGTCGAACCGCGAGATCGCCGCCGACATCCTCGAGCTCGGCTTCTACATGGAGAGCGGTCGGCCGATCCCGCAGTTCTCGCGCTTCGAGGGGCCGGTGACGCTGTTCCTGACCGGCGACATCCCGCCGGGAGGCTTGCGCGAGGCCGAGCGGCTGGTGCAGCGGCTGCGCAGCGAGGCGGGGCTCGACGTGACGCTGGCGCCCCGCGGCAGCCGGCCCACGGGCCGGCGCATCACGGTGGAGTTCCTGCCGCGCCGCACGATGCAGGCGCGGGTGCCGCAGGCCGCCTGCTTCATCCTGCCCAATGTCTCGAGTTGGGAGGAATACAGCCGCAGCCGCCGCCAGCCGCGGCTCGACTGGACGGCGGTGGCCGAACGCACCGAGGTAATCGCCTTCGTTCCCTCGGACGTACCGCCGCAGGAGACCCGCGACTGCCTGCAGGAAGAGGTCGCCCAGGCTATGGGGCCGCTCAACGATCTCTACAGGCTGCACGACAGCGTCTGGAACGACGACAACTTCCAGACCATCCTCACCGGTTTCGACATGCTGGTGCTGCGGGTCTGGAACGACCCGGCGCTGCGACCCGGGATGACGCGGCAGGAGGTGGCGGCACGGCTGCCGGCCATCCTGGCGCGGCTGAACCCGGCCGGCGAGCGGGTTTC
>PUNI01000288.1 GCA_003551745.1 Paracoccaceae bacterium
CCGCCCGCCACCCCGGCGCAGGCGCGGCTCTGGATAGCCGAGGTGCCGATCTTGTTCATCGAGACCAGGGTGAAGACGGTGCCGAAGGCGTCGATCTCCTTTTCATAGACATCGCGGTGCGCCTCCACCGTCACGTCGCGGCCGGTGAGACCGGTGCCGCCTGTGCTGAGGATCGCGTCGATGCCAGGGTCGGCCACCCAGGCCCGCAGCTGCGCCGCGATGTCCGGGCGCTCGTCGCGGCAGAGCGCGCGCGCGGCAAGCTCGTGCCCGGCGGCGCCGATGCGGCCCACCAGGGTGTCGCCCGAGCGGTCGTCGGCGGCGCTGCGGCTGTCCGAGACGGTCAGCACCGCAAAACGCACCGGGATGAAGTCGCGCCCCTCGTCGATCCGGCTCATGCCTGACCGCCTCCGTCCAGCCGCGCCGCCAGCTCCAGAAGATCGGCCCAGGCCAAACGTTTCTGGGCGGGCTGGCGCAACAGATAGGCCGGGTGGAAGGTCGGCATCGCCGGCCGGCCCAGCACCTCGCGCCATGTGCCCCTGAGCCGGGTGATGCCGGCCGCCCCCAAGAGCGCCTGCGCGGGGGTGTTGCCCATCAGGACCAGCAACTCCGGCGCCGCCAGCTCGACATGGCGGGCCACGAAGGGGGCGAGCATCGCGCATTCCTCGGCCGTCGGCCGGCGGTTCTCGGGCGGACGCCAGGGCAGGATGTTGGTGATGTAGAGTGCAGCCTCCGGATCGGGCGCCGCGCGGGAAAGCCCGATGGCGGCGAACATCCGGTCGAGCAGCTGGCCCGCGCGGCCGACGAAGGGCAGGCCCTCGCGATCTTCCTCGCGCCCCGGCGCCTCGCCGATCACCATGACCCGCGCCCCTGGCCGTCCGTCGGCAAAGACCGTGTGGCGCGCCCCCTTCTTGAGCTCGCAGTGGGGATAGGCGGCAATCGCCGCGCGCAGCGCCTCCAGATCCTCCGCAGCCTCGGCGGCGCGGCGCGCGGCAAGCACCGGGTCGTCTTCCGCCGGTGCCGCCGGTGCCGCCGACGGCCGCTCGCGCGCGCGGGCCTGGGCGCTTGCTTGGGCCAGTGCCGGTGCCGGCGCTGCCGCCCGGCCCGACCAGGGCGCCCGCTCGGGCAGCGCGAACCGGTCCACCGGCGCGTCGCCCACCGGCGCGTCGGCGCCCATCTCCAGCTGCCATTCCAGCAGCGCGCGCAACGTGGCCTGATCGATCCCTTCGGACATGGCGCCAAGCTAGGCCCGGCCCGGCCTTCGGTAAAGCGCCCTTGTGGGGGCCGGCCCGCTTTCCTAAGACCGGGGCAGCCAGGGAGCCCCGCATGAGCCTGCGCCAACGCCACCTTCTGGGCATCGAGCCGCTCGCACCCGACGAGATCACCGCGCTTCTCGACCTCGCCGAACGCTATGTCGTGCTGAACCGCTCGGGCCGCAAGCACACCGATGTGCTGGCCGGGCTCACACAGATCAACATGTTCTTCGAGCCCTCCACCCGCACCCAGGCCAGTTTCGAGCTGGCCGGTCAGCGGCTGGGCGCCGATGTGCTGACCATGCAGGTCGCCCAGTCGAGCGTTCGGAAGGGCGAGACGCTGATCGATACCGCGCTGACACTCAACGCCATGCACCCCGACCTTCTGGTGGTCCGCCACCCCTCCTCGGGCGCGGTGAACCTGCTCGCGGAAAAGGTCACCTGCGCGGTGCTGAACGCCGGTGACGGGCGCCACGAGCACCCGACCCAGGCGCTCCTCGACGCGCTGACGATCCGCCGCGCCAAGGGCCGTCTGCACCGGCTGACGGTGGCGATCTGCGGCGACATCGCGCATTCCCGCGTCGCGAGGTCGAACCTGATCCTGCTGAACAGGATGGAAAGCCGGGTGCGCCTCGTCGGGCCGGCCACGCTGATGCCCGCCGGCGCCGCCGATCTCGGCTGCGAGATCTTCGAGGACATGCGCGCCGGGCTCGCGGGCGCCGATGTGGTGATGATGCTGCGGCTCCAGAAGGAGCGGATGGACGGCGGCTTCGTGCCCTCGATGCGCGAATACTACCACCGCTTCGGGCTCGACGCCGAGAAGCTCGCACGCGCCCACCCCGACGCCATCGTGATGCATCCCGGGCCGATGAACCGCGGGGTCGAGATCGACGGGCTGCTGGCCGACGACATCCGTCGCAGCGTGATCCAGGAACAGGTCGAGATGGGCGTGGCGGTGCGCATGGCCGCGATGGAGCTACTGGCCGACAACCTGCGCGCCGCCCGCGCCGGCTGAGATGGCGCGCCGCACCGATCCCGGCCCCTTCGCCGCGCATCTGGAGCCCGGCGAGCGGCTTCTGTGGCGCGGCCGCCCGGCGGGCGACTTCCGCTTCCGCATCGGCTCGCGGCGCGGGCTGGGGCGCGAGGAGTTGCTCTGCCTGATCGTGGGCGCGGGGCTCGCGGCCGCCGGGGTCTCGGTGTTTGTCGACACGATCCCGGCCCTGGCGGCGGGCGGCGGCCGGGCGGCGGGCGAGGCCCTCTTCGCGCTGGCTGTGACCGCGGCCGGCGTCGCCCTGATCATCGGGCCACACTGGGCCGACATGCGTCGCCGCCGCCGCCAGCACTACGCCCTGACCGACCGGCGCGCGCTGGTGCTGACCAGAAGCCGGCTCGACGCCTGCCCACTCGACGCCGACACGCCGGCCGAACTGCTGCCTGGGGATCCCG
>PUNI01000282.1 GCA_003551745.1 Paracoccaceae bacterium
AGCCGCAGCGACCCGCGGCTGAATTGGCTGGTGGTGGGCAGGCCGTCGGTCCGCGGGGTGGTGCGGCTGTCGGCGATCTCGGCGTTGAGCGTCAGGCCCTGGGTGCCCAGCGGCACCACCGTGCCCGCCGCCAGTGTACGCACCCGCGGCGTGGACGAGAACAGCCCCTCGGCCGCGCCGCGCGAGGACAGATTGCCGCCAAACCGGAAATAGATCGTCTCGCCCAGCCCCAGCAGGCTGTTCACTTCGAGCCCGGTGTCGAGGATGTAATGCCCGAGATCCCGGCCGTAACCGGTGTCGAGGCCCACGAACCCCGTGACGGGACGAAACTCTCCCCCAAGAACCAGGCGCGTGGCGCCCGGCGCCTCGCCCCGCGCCAGGGCCGACTCGAGCGCAAGCCCGAATGTGTCCCCGGCCAGCAGCAGCGACCGCTCGATCTGCGACAGCCGCAGGCCCCGGCGGTCCTCCAGCGGCGCCGTCACGGCGTCCACCCGGGCGCGCACCGGGTCGGGCACGCGGTCGGTCTCCACCGCCTCGATGAACCCGTCCACGACCGTCAGGCGCAGGCTGCCGCCGTCGCGCAACTCCTGCGGGGGCAGCACCACGCGGGCAAGGACGTAGCCCGCCCGCGCATAGGCTGCCTCCAGCCTGCGCGCCGCGGCGAAGATGTCGGACACCCGCACCGGACCGTCCGTCAGCTGTGCGGTCAGGGCTTCCTCGGCCGGGGCAAGGTCCGGCAGCCCGCCCTCGACCGTGACGCTGCGGATGCTGACGCTCAACCGGTCGGCCCCCTCGGGCGTGGCCAGCCCGGGCGCCCCGGTGAAGCGCACCGCGCCCGCAAGCCGCGGCGGCTGCGGCGCAAGCGTTTCGGGGGTGATATCGGCCGCCGTCTGCGCCCCGCCCGCCCCGGGGAGCAGCATCCCCGGCACGAGGGCCGCCATCGCAACGCACAAGGCCCCCACCCGCCCCAACATGGGCCCGCTCGTCCTGCCCTGCCGCATGCGGCTTTCCAAATCTGCGTCCGTGGCCTTTGCCTTGCGCATCTCCCAAACCCTCGGGTCCGCGGGACACCCCCGTGCGTCCCGTCGCAGGCTAGACCGCTGACGCCGTCATCCACCAAGGATTGTTCTCCCGAATGTGGGTATGCACCGCGGTTGTGTCCCGCCGGACACAGATTCGGTCGGAGACCAGGCTGGGCCGCGGTGTAGGTTGCCCGGACGACGTCGATCGGCAGACCAAGCCCTTGTCCGTTCGGCTGCGAGGCAAGGCTGGCGGCCCCCATGCTGCCGGCCGGAGGAGATGCCGGGCAGCCCTCGGGCCGGAGGCCGCCGAAATCGGACTCGGCCCTTCCGGAGACCCGGACGCCCGAACCGCGCCGCGACATGTCCTCACTGCCGACCGATCCTCTCGAAGAGTTCGTCAAGAGGCCGCCTGACGCCGGATATCGTCACACACCGGGGAAACCGGGTGTGGAATTCCCCGCACCTCCGAGGCTTGTTGTCGAAGCCAAGGGCGCGGGGCCGCTCAGCGGCTGGGGCGTGCCGAGGGCCCACCTCTCCCTGACGGGAATCGGGTCGCAGGGTGCGGGGGCGCCCGGTGCTGTGCCGGAGTGCGGCAGGGCGGAGGGCTGCATCAGTCGTTGGCGAGGGCGCGTATCGGTTCTGCGTGGGTGTGGGCCAGACGGGTCCGCAGGCGTGTCTGGAAGGCGGTGCAGATCGGGCTTGGCGTGCCGGAGCGGCGCAGGATGAAGCCCACGGTGCGCAGCGCGGCCGGGTCGCTCAGGCGCAGCGCGCAGAGTCCCTCTCCGATCGAGAGCGTCGCGAGGGCGGGCAGGATCGTTGCCCCCGCGCCCGCCTGCACCAGGGCCAGGAGAGAGATGACATTGCGCGCGCTGAGCCGGACGTCATCGGCAGGCTCATCGAGCCCGGGGAGGCCACCGGTGGAGCGGTTGCGGATCAGCCGGTGGCCGCGCAGGTCCGCGTGTGTCAGCGGGGCTGTCCGGCGGGCGAGCGGGTGATCTTGGCGGCAGACGAGGCGGAAGGGGTCATTGAAGAGCGGTTCGAACCGCACCGCTGCATGGCGTGCTGGCGGCCCTCCGATGCCAAGGTCGACCTCGCCCGAGGTCACCAGCGCCAGCACGCTGGCGCTGTCCGTGTCCAGAAGCTCGATCCGCAGGCCAGGATGCGCGTCCAGCATCGCCGTCAGGATCGGCGGCAGGAGTTGGGCTGCGACCGAGGGCACCGCCGCGATGCGCAGGGCGCCCTCCCGCCCTGCGGCGATGGCTGCGATGCGCTCGGTCGTGCGATCGTGCTCGCGCAGAAGATCCTGCGCGAGCCGGCGCACCTCGTGGCCCAGCGCGGTGAGCGTGTGCTTGCGGTCGGTCTCGAACAGTGGCGCGCCCAGCTCCGCCTCCAGCGCCTTGAGCGTCATGGAGACGGCCGAGACGGTGCGCCCCAGGCGCTGCGCGGCATCGCGGATGTTGCCGCAGTCGGCGACGGTGGCGAAGACGCGCAGGGTCTGGGTCCGGATCATCCCGCCTCGCTTCAGGTTTTCTGAACCGTGCTTCACGTTAATTCGTTTGCGCTGAAAAACCCAGCCCTCCTAGACTTTCCGCGAGGGGGTGCGCGATGGGCGACCGGATCCTGACGCTGGAGGAGGTGGAGGCGCTGGCCGGCCGGACCCTGGCCCGTGCGG
>PUNI01000283.1 GCA_003551745.1 Paracoccaceae bacterium
TAACCTATTCTAGCACGAGCCGATACACCTGTCAAGTACCTCAATTCATGCCGATGTATAGCGGCTCCACAGAGTGCTTTGGCAAGGATAAACAACCTTTCCCCAACTCTTGGCGCCAAGTGTCAAGAGCCTGTTCTAGGTTTTCTCTTGCCTTCACGAACTCCTCCTCTGCCGCATCCATTTCCATCTTTCTTTGTAGCCCTGCCCATGATGTATCCATATGCCTATTCACTCCTTTCTTCTTGGCTTCCTCTCCTGACTCGTTGGGTCATTATCTTCTTTGGCGTCTTAGTACACTTGATACTCCAGCCTCTATCTTCCTCAGTAACTACAATATCACGCCTGTTGTTTGCTTGTCTTGTACGGCTAAACCACATATCAAACCTAGCACAGACAGGTATGCCCAACCGCTTAGTCCATTCGTTGGTTAAGCCCAGTAATTTGTTGATGTCGTAGGCTTCAATTATGAATTCGTGGTTATCTGATTTTTTACAATCAACTAACCACGCTTCACCTTGCCGAATCACAAGAACATCAAACTCTCTGGCAATTCTCCATGCTAAGTTCTTGCGTTTTCGTTCTTCGCAGACACGCATCTCTTCGTGGCGTTGTGCCTGCTTGTTTATCCATGCTTTCCGTTCGGCTTCGTCCATGTACTTCGGGTCAAACACTGGCACCTCCTTTCACATTACACATTGGGCATAACCTAGACAATTTCCCGCCACGCTTGAGTTGCCTCTCTCGCTGGCGGGCTTCCCAATCTGTATCGAATGTTTCAACATGGGCAATCACGAAGTCATTACCGTGGCGTAGTGCATACTGTACTAACCTGCTTGGCTTGCTTCCGTTCTTCTTAGTACCACGATGAACGGCACAGCGTTCCTCAGCTGTGAACTTGGTGTAGCCGATATAGTGTTGACAGGTTTTCCAATACGGCTTCTTGAAGTGTAGTAGATAAATCTCAGCCATTCTCCACCGCAGGTGCATGAATAAGCATGCCTGTTTCAACATTGACTCCATACAGGCTTGGGTTCTGTTTGAGAAACTCAATCAGAGGTTCTGGCTTATCCCATGCTTTCACCGTTACAGCATTGGCGTCCTTAGCTTGGAATGGTGTTAGGCTTCTTATCTTACCATTGATGCGTCTTGGTGTGGCTCGGAAGTATTTCCTATTCTCAATACAATGGCTACAGAGTTCGTCTTTCTCGTTCAAGCCGAAGGTATTGCATAGGTGTCTCCCATGTTCATCAGCCGCATCTTGCTGACCTCTGGAACAGCATACACTGTTGAAGTAGTATCCATCACAGTGGTACGCCGTCTTTCGACCCTTTGCTTTCGCCATATTCGGTTCTCCTCTCTTTCTCAGGATAGCTAAGTATATCATACGCCGACAATCGTGTCAAGTAGTCAGGTCTTCGCCAGGTCTTGTTTTGCCGTTACTGAAAATCCTTGGCTAAATTGCCACCACCGCAATCTCTTTTGCCACCGTGTGGGGCTTGACAGAGGTCATGGCTCATGATATACTTACTGCAACGATGGAACAGGAAGGAGAAACAAATGTGCCTGGCTAATTAGCCGATGGTTATTTTGGCTTATTTGCCATAGGCAGAAAGAGAGGGAGTCTCGGCGACTCCCTCTCTCTTGGGCTGAGGTTACTCAGCGGCGCTGTCCGAGGGTTCGGACTCAGGCTCAGGCTCGGTGCGGATAGGGAACTTGTGGACAACATGGCGCTTGGACTTCCCCGCAGGCTGTGGCCTGTCGGAGTACTGGTTCTGCCTGCCGCTACCATCGTGCCAACCGCTGTCGTTGATGGTGAACAGACTCGCGCCACTCTTCTTGTCCATGCGAGCAGCCGTCATCAGCACCCAACCGTCAGACTCCGTTGCCAAGTCGTTCAGAGCCGTCTGAAACTCGGCAAGGTCTGTCTGGCCTGTTAGGATAATCTGATTGACAAAGCCGCATACCGCAAGGTGCCTTTCCCTGATGGCATCCCTCTTGAGTGCCTTGAGTGCCCGCTTGCCAGCTGGCTTCGTTGCAGTGTAGGACTCGAACTGAGAGGCAAACTCTTCCAACGGCACACCGTACGCAATGGCGTCGTCTTCCATGGCAGAAGGGATACGGTCTTCCCTGCCAGCTTCACGAAGCCTCTTGTACTTAGCGGCGCACTTCCCAAGATTGTGGTTAGAAATGGCTTTCTCACTCATTGGCGTCCTCCTTTCTTCTATTCGTTCTCGTTCAGGTTTACCGACCATGCACAAAGTATAGCACGTGCCGATAAGTATGTCAAGCCCTTAGAACGGCGGTGGGAATTATTGTTACTATTTTGTTCCTTGCCAACAATTAACATAATTCGGCTATTTTGCCCACCACAGGGCTTGACACAGGTATCGGCATATGCTACCATTAAGCATTTAGAGGAAAGGAGGAAACATGACGCCAATAACAGCAATCTACGACGGCAAGGCTGTTCAAGTCTAGCAAGTTTGTGTGGCCAGAGTAAATAGTGTAAGAAAGGAGAATATGCCCAACGAAGAACTGCCAGTACCAGAGATAGAAGAAGAGCCGTAGCCCAACCGTTCTTGCTTCGTAGGTAGGACTGTTTTGCCATAGCCTACGGAAAGTAGGTAGGACTGTTTTGCCATAGCCTACGGACAGTAGGAACACAACGGCACTTCCCTTCTCCTTAAAAA
>PUNI01000427.1 GCA_003551745.1 Paracoccaceae bacterium
ATCCAGCTGTCCGATGCTCAAGCCGTCATCCTGTCTGCCGCCTGCGCGCGCGAGGACGGAGCAGTGTTTCCCGTCACGGCCAGCCTGAAGGGCGGGGCCGTTGGCAACGTCTGCAAGAGCCTGCTCAAGCGCGGACTGATCGAGGAAGTCACCGCCACCGACCACAACACGGTCTGGCGGCATGACGAGGAGCGCGGTCCGATCACCCTGCGCGCCACGCTGCTGGCCTACAGCACCCTCGGGATCACCGACGATCCGGAGGAGCAGCTGGTCGCCCCCTCCGAGTCCGCTCCCGCGGTCACACCTCCGCGCCGCCGCAGCGGCACCAAGCAGGAGGCCGTGATCGCGATGCTGCGCGCCGAGGGCGGTGCGACCATCGACGAGATCACGAGCGCCACACAATGGGCCTCGCACACTGCCAGGGGCTTCATGTCCGGCGCGCTGAAGAAGAAGCTCGGGCTGACCATTACCTCGGAGAAGGTCGAAGGAAGAGGGCGCTGCTACCGCATCGTCGACGCGTAACGCCCTGCGGTCCGAGAGACAGAATGCCGCCGCCCCGCACCGGGCGGCGGTATCTCATTGCCATGGCAGCAGATCACGTGCAGCGGCCTGCAGAAGGTTCTGCGCCATCCGCGGCTCGCAAGTGTAAATCCCGCCCGGTTCCGGCTCGCCCACATGCTCTTCGAACCAGTCGCGCCCCTCATCCGAAATCGGACGCAGGACGACAATGGTTCCGTGATCATGGATCTCGATATGCTGCCAGCCTTCGGACATGCTCCAAAGCTACCATCGCGAGGGAGCACCTGCCAGCGAAACGATCACCTGCCGCGCAGACGTTCGAACACCCGCCGCAGGAGGTATCCACGCGCCAGCGATACCGCTACGAACGCCGTGCCAATGGCCATGTGCTCACCGAGCGCGGCCTCGAGGCCGAACAGCGGAAACACCAACAGTTGCGTCGCGATGGCGAGGACATAGCCCACGACGACATTGGTCGCAGCCTCGATGAAGGACAGGGCGCGCGACTGCTTCATCGGTCGCGTTCGAAATGCAGGCCGAGCGCGCGCTCGAAGGTGGTCCCCTCGAAGTCCCGGCTTGCTCCGCCCTTGCGGTAGTACTTCAGGCCAGGCACTCGGATAGCGACGGTCTGGTAGTGACACTCCGCTGGTGAAAGGTAAGCGATGGCCTGGCGATCCATCGCAACGAGGGCGTAGAGGTCGAAGGCGTCCGGCGGATAGCGCCGCCGCCCGCCCTTGCCCGCCCGCCGCAGGTGAAAGAAGTATCCGACTGTCAGGCGGGTACCAGGCGAGGGGTTCTTCGGCCTCCGCGTTGCCTTGACCTGGATGCGGACAAACGCGCCCTCCACATCGACCACGATGTCGTAGGGCAGACCCTGATCGGAGAGGAAGGCACGATAGCCTTGCATGATCAGGTCGGCGCAGACCAGGTGCTCCGCCGCCTTGCCCAGCTCGAGGTCGTCGCTGGTCAGGTTCCGCGAGGCCGGGTAGCTGGCTGGGCGCAATTTCGGCGCCAGCACGCCGGCTGCGTCAAACAGCGTTCGGGACACTGGCGGTCTCCCTCTCGGCATTCAGTAGGTCGAACGTCTCACCGGTTACGTCCAGAGTCGCGGATCGGCCGGTCTCTGCCTGCCAGCGCCGCACGATGACATCGCAATAGCGTGGGTCGAGCTCGAGAAGCCGCGCCACCCGTCCAGTCCGCTGGGCCGCGATCAGCGTCGTGCCGCTGCCGCCGAACGGGTCAAGCACCAGCCCGCCGCGCGGACTGGAGTTGCGGATAGCGCGCCCGACCAGGCTGACCGGCTTCATCGTCGGATGCAGAGCGTTGACGCTCGGCCGGTCGATGAACCAGACGTCGCCCTGGTCTCGTGCGCCGCACCAGTAGTGGCCCGCGCCCTCCGGCCAGCCGTAGAGGATCGGCTCGAACTGGCGCTGGTAGTCGGAGCGGCCGAGCGTGAAACGATCCTTCGCCCAGATGATGAAGGTCGACCAATGGCCACCGGCTGACACAAAGGCCCTCTGCAGCGTGTGCAGTTCGCTCGACGACATGCACATGTAGATTGCGCCGGTGGTGTGCGCGAGAATGCCGATGCAGGCATCGTGGAGGAAGCGCTCGAAGCCCTTGCCGAGAGCGTCGTTGAGAATGCGGCGTCCCCGACCGTCGCGGTCGCGGCCCGGACCGCCCGCGTAGTCGACGTTGTAGGGGCTGTCGGTGAAGCACAGGTCGGCCTTCTGCCCCGACATCAACCTGTCGAGATCAGCGCCGACCGTCGCATCCCCGCACAGCAGCCGATGTGATCCGAGCAGCCACAGATCGCCCGGCCGTGTGACGGGCTCCCCGGGCGGCTCCGGAACATCGTTTTCCCCGGCGCCGCCCTCGTCCCCGTCGTCTTCCGCGACGTAGGCCAGCAGCTTGTCCAACTCGCCATCGGAGAAGCCGACCAGCGACAGGTCGAAATCCTCGGCCAGCAACTCGTTCAGTTCCGCGGACAGCAGCGCCTCGTCCCATGTGCCGAGTTCGGTTAATTTATTGTCCGCGATCCGATAAGCCCGACGCTGCGCCTCGGTCAGATGCCCCAGCACGATCACCGGCGCTTCCTTCAGCCCCAGCTGCGTGGCGGCCAACACCCGGCCATGGCCCGCGATCAGTTCACCGTCCTCGCCTACGAGG